>JBEGRT010000067.1:0-4513 GCA_041180305.1 Pseudomonadota bacterium | reverse complement strand
CGGCCAGGATCTCGAACTCCATCTTCATGGCCTCGACCAGGGCCACGCACTGGCCTGCGCGCACGGTGTCGCCCGGCTGCACGCGCCAGGCCACCAGCGAGCCCGGCACACCGGTGCGCACGGCCACGCAGCCTTCGGGCAACTCCAGCGACAGTGCCTGGGCACCGCGCGGGCCTTCGGTGCCCGCCGCGTGCAGGTGCGACAAGGGCTTGGGGCGCACCTGCTGCTCGGCCAGGGGTAACAGGGCGGGCAGCTGTTGTTGCAGCCAGCGCGTGCTCACGCGGTAGGGGGCCACATCGGCATGGGCCAGCAGGGCCTGCGCCAGCGCGATGTTGTGGGCCACGCCATCGAGGCGAAATTCGGCCAGGGCGCGGGCCGTGCGGGCCAGGGCTGGGCCGAAGCCTTGTGGATGGTGCACCACCACCTTGGCCACCAGGGTGTCGAAGCCCGGGTGGGGCTGCATGCCCGCGTGGCCGCAGCCATCGACGCGGATGCCCGGGCCGGCGGGCGGCTCGTAAGCCAGCACCAGGCCGGTGGCGGGCACGGCGCGGCCATCAGGCTGCTGGCGTTCGGTGGACACGCGCACCTGGATCGCACAGCCTTGCGGGCGAGGGATGTCGGGCTGGCTCAGGCCCAGCTCGGCCAGGGTGGCGCCTTCGGCCAGGCGCAACTGGCTTTGCACCAGGTCCAGGCCCGTGACCTGCTCGGTCACGGTGTGCTCGACCTGCAGCCGCGGGTTGGCCTCCATGAAGTAGAAAGCGCCAGGCCGGGCCAGGTCGACCAGGAACTCGAAGGTGCACAGGCCGCGCAGTTTCACCGCTTCGCCCAGGCGCACGGCGGCATCGAGCAGGTGCTGACGCAAGGCCGGATCGAGCTGGGGCGCGGGCGCGATCTCCAGCAGCTTCTGGTGGTTGCGCTGCACGGTGCAGTCGCGCTCCCACACATGGCTCACGGCGCCCGAGCCATCGCCCACGGCCTGCACCTCGATGTGGCGGGCCTGGGCCACCAGCTGCTCCACATACACCTCGCCCCGCCCGAAGGCGGCCTGGGCTTCGGCCTGGCAGGTGGCGTGCAGGGTGGCGATGTCGTCAAAGGCCTGCACGATGCGCATGCCTCGGCCACCGCCGCCGGCCAGCGCCTTGATCATCATGGCGCCGCCTTCACCCAGCGTCTGGAAAAAGGCTTGCGCCTGTGCCACCGAGGTGGGCTGGTCAATGCCTGCCGTCACGGGCACGCCACAACGCCGCGCCAGCGCGCGGGCCTGGGCCTTGTCGCCCAGCAGGTCCAGCACTTCGGGGGCCGGGCCCACGAACACCAACCCGGCGTCGGCGCAGGCCCTCGCGAAGGCGGCGTTCTCGCTCAGCAGGCCATAGCCGGGGTGCACATGCGTGCAGCCCTGGGCCTGGGCCGCGGCCAGCACATCGGCCTGGTTCAGGTAAGCCGGCACGCCACGCCCGGGCAGCACCACACAGGTGTCCACATGCTCGGCATGCAGCGGGTGGCCTTCGTCGCTGGCCCGCAGGCCCACCGTGCGCCAACCCAGCTCCTGCGCCGCGCGGGCGATGCGAATGGCGATTTCACCGCGGTTGGCGATCAGCAAAGTGGGCATGGCAGAGCTCTGGCAGAAAGGTTGAGACGGTGGACAGGCCCCAGGGCCAGTCGGCTCGGGGGCATGGTAAGGGCTGCGCCAGCCGTGGCATGTCACACGAAAAGTCGTGAATCGTTCACGCGACAGGTATTTGTCCAGCTCGACACGGTCCGGGCATGCACTCAGTTCTGCGGTGCGGGCGCCGATAGAACGTTCAGACCGTGGCGCGTCTTCCTGTGCCACACCTTTCAACCGTGCACTCACAGGAGAGCCCCATGACCATCTGCCGTCGCGCCTTCATCACCCTGAGCCTGGCCCTGACCGCTCTGGCAGCCCACGCCAACGACCCCAAGGCCACCATCTCGCAGCTCGAAGAGCGCCTGGCCAAGATCGGTGCGGCCAAGGTGGAAGGCACCATGGCCCAGGGCGACAAGACCCTGCCTGCGCTTTACTTTGGCGCCCGCCGCATCAACGGCAACTACGACGTGGTCGACGAAATCAAGAAGGCCAGCGGTGCCACCGCCACCGTGTTCGTCAAGGATGGCGACGATTTCATGCGTGTCTCGACCAATGTGCTCACCCCAGAAGGCAAGCGCGGCGTGGGCACCCCCCTGGCCCGCGCCAAGGCGTATGAAGCCGTGAAGGCCGGCAAGGAATTCTGCGGCGATGTCGATGTGCTGGGCACAGCCTTCAACGCCTGCTACCGCCCCATCAAGGACGCCAGCGGCGCCGTGATCGGCGCCACCTACATCGGCTACAAGAAGTGATCGGGCGTCCGCCCAGGGAGTCGCACATGCCGTCCGCATCTGCCCGCAAGGGCTTCGCCAGTTCGTGGTCACTCAAAGCAAGGATGGTCTCGTCCTTTCTGGCCGTGATCGCGCTCACAGCCTTGCTCGGGGCCTCCGCCGTCTTCTCCTTGCACCGGGTGAGCGACAGCTCCAGTGACCTGGCCGAGAAGTGGATGCCCGGTGTGAGGCATCTGGGCGAAGCCCGGATTGCCTTGCTGGCCTTCCGCGAGCTGGAGGTCAAGCACACCACGGCGGCCGACGAAGGCTACATGGCCGAGTACGAAGACAAGATGAAAGAGCAGACCGCTCAGGTCGGCAAGGCGCTGAGCACCTACCGCGCCCATGAGCTCACGCCCGAAGAAGCCGCGTTGATCGACAAGGTGGACAAGGCCTGGAGCGCCTACCTGGCACAGAACGCCAAGATCGTGAAGATGGGTCGCAGTGGCCAGCAGGCCGATGCCAAGGACGTGAGCGACGGCGCCGGCAAGGACCTGTTCGACACGGCGGTGCTCACCCTCGATCAGAACGCGGCCTTTGTATTCGAACAGGGGCAGGCCTCCGGAGAGGCGGCCGGGGTGGTCTATCGCCAGGCTCGCACGGTGGTCCTGACCCTGCTGGGCGTGACCCTGGTGGTGGGCTTTGGCCTGGCCACGCTCATCACCCGACAGACCCTGCGGCAACTGGGCGCCGACCCGGCCGAAGCAGCCGCCCTGGTGCGCACGGTGGCAGCAGGCGACCTGACCCAGACCGTGCACCTGCGCCCCGGCGACCGCGACAGCCTCATGGCCCAGCTGATGGCCATGCAGCAGAGCCTGGGGCAGGTGGTGTCGTCGGTGCGTCAGGCCTCGGAAAGTGTGGCGACCGCCAGCGAACAGATCGCCCACGGCAACAGCGACCTGTCGCAACGCACCGAGGTGCAGGCCAGCGCGCTGCAGCAAACAGCGGCATCCATGGATGAGCTGGGTTCGACCGTTCGCCAGAACGCCGACAACGCCCGCCAGGCCAACCAGCTGGCCCAGCAGGCCAGCGAGGTGGCCCAGCAGGGCGGCTCGGTGGTGCACGAGGCCGTGGACGCCATGAAGGCCATCCACGACAGCTCGCGCCGCATCGCCGAGATCACCAGCGTGATCGACGGCATCGCCTTCCAGACCAACATCCTGGCGCTGAACGCCGCCGTGGAAGCTGCCCGGGCGGGCGAACAGGGCCGCGGCTTTGCCGTGGTGGCCGGTGAGGTGCGCACCCTGGCGCAACGCTCGGCCACGGCCGCCAAAGAGATCAAGGACCTGATCCAGGCCAGCGTCGATCAGGTGCAGACCGGCACCGAACGGGTGGACCGTGCGGGCCAGACCATGGACGAGGTGGTGCACGCCATCCAGCGGGTCACGCAGATCGTGCACGAGATCAGCGTGTCCAGCGACCAGCAAAGCCTGGGCGTGCAGCAGGTGGGCGAAGCCGTCAGCCAGATGGACCAGGGCACCCAGCAGAACGCCGCGCTGGTGGAAGAAAGCGCCGCGGCCGCCGAGAGCCTGAAGCAGCAGTCGAGGCAACTGGTGGATTCGGTGGCCGTGTTCCGCACGCACGCCTGACCCGCGACCTTGCAGGCTGAACCGGGTAGTGACCCACCCCCGGTTCGCGGCGGATGCGTGGCGCGGTGAACCCAAAGCAAGCGAAAGCCCCAATTCAATAGCGATCACTACCGAATGAGACTTCGTGCATCGGAACGACTGCACACGGAGTCCTCATGCAATCGCTGTCATCCTTGCTGCTCGGCGCTGGCCGTGGCGTGGCCCTCACCCTGCTCACCACCGTCGCGGCCCAGGCCGCCTACCTCAAGTGGGAAATGGTCGAACTGCCGGCCAGCAGCGGCGCCAGTTGCGGCAACGGCTCGCCCTACCGCTTCTTCGTGAACCGCACGCCCTTCACCAGCAAGACCGTGGTGATGTTCGAAGGCGGTGGCGCCTGCTGGGACCAGGCCGCCTGCAAGGGCGGCACGCTGCTCGATGCCGTCAACCCCGATGGCATCCCCGCCAATTACATGACCGACTGGAACCGCCAGGCCCACCTGGGGCTGGTCACGCCGTTCACCACACGCGTCAACCCGCTCACCAGCATCCAGACGCAAAGCTGGAACATGGTC
>JBEGRT010000066.1:0-2707 GCA_041180305.1 Pseudomonadota bacterium | reverse complement strand
GTTGCGCCAGCGCCTGCCGCGCCGGTGACACCTGCTGCAGCAGCCCCAGCCCCAGGCCACGCAAGGTGGCCAGCACGGGTGGGGTCCAGGTGAAACTGCGGGCCAGGAAATCGGTGCCCGCGATCAACGCCACCCGGTCGGGCTGGCGTTTGCGCTCAAAGCGCGCCAGGGCCTGAGCCACGGCAGGGCCCACGCCAGCGGTCGTGCCCTCACGGGCCACCTGCGCCGCCACCGGGCGAAGCACCTCCAGCAATTCATGCACATCGCGCAGGCCCAGGTTCAGGCCCTGCCCGGCCACCGGGTGCAGGGTCTGGGCGGCATTGCCGATGCGGGCCACCACACCGTCGTCGACCAGGCGGGTGTGGGCATTGAGCCCCAGCGGGAAAGCCTTCAGGGGCGACACCTCCAGGATCTCGCCCACCTGCTCGGGGAACAGTGAATTCAGCAAGATGCGGCGCTGCGCATCGTTCAGGGCCAGCACCGGGTCATCGGCCTTCTGCACGCACCACACCAGGGCCGCGCGGCGCCCCACCGCGCCACCCGGCACCACCGAGCCGGGCGGCAGGGGCAACAGGGCGGCCGGGCCTGCCGGGGTGAAGCGCTCGTGGGCCACGCCCTCGGGGCCATCGGCCAGGCGCACCTGCCCCACCCAGGCCGTCTGGCCGTAATCACGGCTCAGGCCTTGGGGCCAGTTCAGCGCAGGCTGGCTCGCGAACACGCCGCCTTCGGCCACCACGGCCAGATCAAACGTTTCCGCGATGTCGGCATCGACCTCCACACCGGCAGCGACCTTCTTGAAGCCCCGCACGGGCGTGCCGAAACGCAGGTGCAGGCGCTCGGCCTGTGCAGCCACGGCCGCCTCATACGCTTTTTGCAGCGGGGCCACCAGCGTGCCATACGCCAGCACCGAGCCCAGCTGGGGCACACGCTGTTCGGCCGCCGTGATGCGCACCAGCGGCTGCGCCTGCCCCGGCCACACCAGCGTGGGCTGCTGCTGCGAGACCTGCACCTCGCGGATGGCGCACACCTTGCCAGAGCCCTGAATCGCATCCCACACGCCCAGGCGCTGCAGGAACTGCACACTGCCCTGCGACAGCGCCAGGGTGCGGGGGTCACCCGACACATCCTTGTCGGCCGGGCGGGCATCGAACACGGTCACATCCAGCTCGGGCAGGCGCTGAGCCGCCGCCAGGGCAAGGGCCAGGCCTGCAGGGCCCGCCCCGATCACGGCCAGGCGCAAACGAGGCACGGGAGCCACGGAGGCAGCAGGAGCGTGCGAAGCAGGGGGCGTGGCGTGCGTTGATGCGGCGGGCGTGTCAGGCATGGCAGTCCAGTCAGACCAGAAGACAGCCCCGATTGTCGCGCGAGCCCGGGCTGCAGCAGGGGTTTCAACGCGGCTTCCTATAATCGCGGGCATTGATTCGGCCCTGATTGGACCTTGCCTGTGGCTTCCCCTGCAACTCCCGTTGATTACCGCGCCCTGATGGCCCCCGAAATGGAAGAGGTCAATGCGGTGATCCATCGCCGTCTGAGCTCCCAGGTGGCCCTGGTCAACCAGATCTCGCACTACATCGTGCAGGCCGGCGGCAAGCGCGTGCGCCCGCTGCTGCTCTTGCTGGTGGCCCGTGCCCTGGGCCACGCCAGCCCGCAGCGCCACGAAATGGCCGCCGTGGTCGAGTTCATCCACACCGCCACCCTGCTGCACGACGATGTGGTCGATGAATCGGCACTGCGCCGTGGCCGCCAGACCGCCAACGCCATGTTCGGCAATGCCGCCAGCGTGCTGGTGGGCGACTTCCTGTACTCGCGCGCCTTCCAGATGATGGTTTCGACCGACCGCATGCGCGTGCTGGAAGTGCTGGCCGACGCCACCAACATCATCGCCGAGGGCGAGGTGCTGCAGCTGATGAACATGCACGACCCCGACATCTCGGTGGCCGACTACCTCAAGGTGATCGAATACAAGACCGCCAAGCTGTTCGAGGCCAGTGCACGCCTGGGCGCCGTCATCAGCGACGCGCCCAAGGAAGTGGAAGAAGCCTGCGCCGCCTACGGGCGTGCGGTGGGCACTGCCTTCCAGCTGGTCGATGACCTGCTGGACTACGAAGGCACCACGGCCGAACTGGGCAAGAACATCGGCGACGACCTGCGCGAAGGCAAGCCCACCCTGCCCCTGCTGGAAGCCATGACCCGCGGCACGGCCGAACAGCGCGAGATGATCCGCAACGCCATCATCCACGGCGAGGTCGAGCGCATGGCCGACATCGTCGCGGTGGTCAAGGCCACCGGCGCGCTGGAAGCCACCCGCGAGGCCGCCGTGGCCCAGGCCGAAGCCGCCAAGGCCCACCTGTCGGTGCTGCCCGAATCGGAGTTCAAGGAATCTCTGCTACAATTGGCGATTCATTCGGTGCACCGCTCGACTTGAGCGGCAGCCGCCGAAAACGGGGTGTAGCTTAGCCTGGTAGAGCGCTACGTTCGGGACGTAGAGGCCGGAGGTTCGAATCCTCTCACCCCGACCAATTTTCATCGCTTTTCGACGAAATTTTGCACACGGCGTTCGCCAAACCCGCTCTGCCGTAGTACATTTTCGGGTCATGGCTGCCGTTGACAACCCTCTGCGAGAAACCTCCTCCGTTGCATTGCCCGGGCTTGGGCGGGCGCTGGTCGCGGCAGGCAAGCTCGGGCAAAAGTCTGCCGAAGAGATATT
>JBEGRT010000065.1:0-3498 GCA_041180305.1 Pseudomonadota bacterium | reverse complement strand
TCGTGGGTCGACGCCTGCCCCGCGAAGTGCCCCAGCTGCAGTGGGTCAACACCGTGCTGGGCAACCTCAAGACGATGATCAACGGCGCCCACAAGTCCTTCAAGTTCGGCAAGTACGCCAGCCAGTACCTCGGCGCCTTTTGCTACCGCTTCAACCGACGGTTCCATCTCCAGTCCCTGCTACGCGAGCTCCTCGGCCACGTCGCGACCTCCACACCGACGCGTGAGCGGCAGATCAGAGGGATGGCTGAGGGTCATGACTAATCAGGTTGCCGAGAACAACGGCAATGGCTACATCTGGCACACCACCGGCAGCGGCAAGACGCTCACCTCCTTCAAGGCCTCCACCCTGCTGAAGGAGAACGAGCACATCCACAAGTGCGTGTTCGTGGTCGACCGCAAGGACCTGGACCGGCAGACGCGAGAGGAATTCAACCGGTTCCAGGAGGGCTGCGTCGAGGAGAACACCAACACCGCCGCCCTGGTGCGCCGTCTGCTGTCGGACGACTACGCCGACAAGGTCATCGTCACTACCATCCAGAAGCTGGGGCTGGCGCTGGACGAGAACAGCAAGCGGAACAAGCAACGCAGCAAGAGCGGCCAGGCCACCTACAAGCAGCAGCTCGAAGCGCTGGCCGACAAGCGCATCGTCTTCATCTTCGACGAGTGCCACCGCTCGCAGTTCGGGGAGAACCACAAGGCCATCAAGGCGTTCTTCCCGCGGTCGCAGCTCTTCGGCTTCACGGGTACGCCCATCTTCGAGGCCAATGCCAGCCTGCAGAAGGTCGAGGACGCCCAGGCCTCCATGCGCACCACGGCGGATCTGTTCGAGAAGCAGCTCCACGCCTACACCATCACCCACGCCATCGAGGACGGCAACGTCCTGCGCTTCCACATCGATTACTTCAAGCCTGAGGGGAAGAACCCGCCCAAGCCGGGCGAGGCGATCCCCAAGAAGGCTGTCATCGAGGCCATCCTGGCCAAGCATGACGCGGCCACCGGGGGGCGTCGCTTCAATGCCGTTCTGGCCACCGCATCGATCAACGATGCCATCGAGTACCACGCCCTGTTCAAGGCCATGCAGGCGGACAAGCAGGCGGCCGATCCGGACTTCAGGCCGCTGAACATCGCCTGCGTGTTCTCTCCGCCGGCCGATGGCGATCCTGACGTGAGGCAGATCCAGGAGGACCTGCCGCAGGAGCAGGCGGACAACCAGGAGGATCCCGAGGGGAAGAAGGCCGCGCTCAAGGCCATCCTGGCCGACTACAACGCCCGTTATGGAACGAACCATCGCCTGAGCGAGTTCGACACCTACTACCAGGATGTGCAGAAGCGCATCAAGGACCAGCAGTGGTCGGATGCGGACTTGAAGAAGGCATTCCCGCTCGTCCCGCACCACAAGATCGACATCACCATCGTGGTCGACATGCTGCTGACGGGTTTCGACTCCAAGTTCCTCAACACCCTGTACGTCGACAAGAACCTGAAGCACCACGGACTCATCCAGGCCTTCTCGCGCACCAACCGCGTGCTCAACGGCAGCAAGCCTTACGGCAACATCCTGGATTTCCGTCAGCAGCAGGACGCCGTCGATACGGCCATCGCCCTGTTCTCCGGTGAGCAGGGCGCGGCGCGGGCGCGCGAGATCTGGTTGGTGGACAAGGCGCCCGTCGTCATCCAGAAACTGCAGGACGCAGTGCGGAAGCTGGATGCCTTCATGAAATCCCAGGGCCTGGCCTGCACGCCCTCCGCGGCGGCCGACCTGAAGGGCGATGCGGCCCGCGCGGCCTTCGTCACCCATTTCAAGGAAGTTCAGCGCCTCAAGACCCAGCTGGACCAGTACACCGACCTCACGCCCGATGACCAGGGCGCCATCGACCAGCTGTTGCCCGACGCGCAACTGCGTGGCTTCAAGGGCCAGTACCTGGAGGCGGCCAAGCGCCTGCGCGATCAGCGCAACAAGGAGAGTAGGGAGGGGGACGGCCCCCGAGACGAGGCCGCCGCCGACCAGCTCGACTTCGAATTCGTCCTCTTCGCCTCCTCCGTCATCGATTACGACTACATCATGGGCTTGATGGCCAAGTTCTCGGCCAAGGCACCGGGCAAGGCGATGATGACCCGCGAGGAACTCATCGGCCTGGTCAGCGCCGACGCCAAGTTCATGAATGAGCGCGACGACATCGCCGACTACATCGGCACGCTGAAGGCCGGTGCAGGGCTGAGCGAGGCGGCCATCCGCGAGGGTTACAGCCGCTTCAAGGCCGAGAAGGATGCGAAGGCGCTGGACGACATCGCCGCCAGGCACGGCCTCGCCGCTTCGGCTCTGCACACCTTCGTGGACGACATCCTGGCGCGGCTGATCCTGGACGGCGAGCGGCTCAGCGAGCTGATGGCCCCGCTGGACCTGGGCTGGAAGGCCCGCAGCCAGGCTGAAGCCGCCCTCATGGCCGACCTGATCCCTTTGCTGACCCTGCGCGCCGGGGGGCGTGACATTGCCGGGCTCAATGCCTATGCGCCGTAAGAAGACCGCTGCGCCCGTCCACACGGCATCCGAGACGCCCGGCTTGCCGGCGAGCCTGGACGGGCTGGTCTCGTCCATCGTCGACATACACCAGCAGACCCAGGACTTTTCCGCCCGGGCGGTCAATGTCGCGCTGACGCTGCGGAACTGGCTCATCGGCCACCGCATCGTCGAGTTCGAGCAGCAGGGCCAGGACCGGGCGGCCTACGGCGAGCGGCTCTTGCCGGTGTTGGCCCAGCGGCTTGCGGCGGCCGGGCTCAAGCGGGTGGACGCCCGCGAGTTGCGCCGCTTCCGGCGCTTCTACAGCGTGTACCCGCATATTCGGGAGTCACTGTCTCCCGAATGGCGGCTGGCCCCGGGCCTGGCCGCCCTGCAGGCCGCGCCGCAAGACCGGCCGGAGGCCAGGCGGGAGTCAGCGTCTCCCGCATTGATCCACCACCTGTCCTTCTCCCACCTGGCCGAGTTGAGCGAGCTGCCGGACGACACCCAGCGCCGCTTCTACGAGCTGGAGTGCATGCGCGGCAACTGGTCGGTGCGCGAGCTGCGCCGCCAGATCGACAGCCTGTACTACCAACGCAGCGGGCTGTCCAAAGACAAGGCCGAGCTCTCCGCCCTGGCCCACGCGGCGGCCGACACCCTGCAGCCCGCCCACGTCATCCGCGACCCCTACGTCTTTGAATTTCTCGGCCTGCGCTCGCGCGACGTGATGGCCGAGTCCGACCTGGAAGACGCCCTGCTCGACCGCCTGCAAGACTTTCTGCTGGAACTGGGCCACGGCTTCTGCTTCGAGGCGCGGCAAAAGCGCATCCTCATCGGCGACGAGCATTTCTTCATCGACCTCGTCTTCTACCACCGCATGGCTCTGTTGCGCAAACCCGTGAGCAGACGGCATGACCCCAGCCCCGGACGGACTCATGCCACGGCGACCACAGGCACAGTCTGCGGTCGGCCGATCTGACTGAAGCGATTGAGCACGGC
>JBEGRT010000064.1:0-2640 GCA_041180305.1 Pseudomonadota bacterium | reverse complement strand
GAGGTGTTCACCACCGCCAACCTGTTCCGTGTGCCCCACTGGCTGCACCAGCGCAAGAATCTGGTGACCCCGGCCATGATCGACGAGCGCATGGCCCAGGTGGGCGACAAATGGCCGGGCGTGCTCCTGTGGTATCAGGTGTATGCAGACGGGCGCCAGCGCATGCCCTTTGCGTCGCCCGGCATCGTCGACCTGTTCGGGTTCACGCCAGAGGAGGTGCGAGAAGACTGCACGGCCGTGATGCAGCGCATCCACCCCGACGACCTGCAGCGCACCTATGCGCAGATCGCCGAGGCCATGAGCACGCTCACCCCGGCTCGGTATGACTTCCGCTTCCACAACCCCAACAAGGGTTGGCAATGGGTGGAGAACTTCTCCAAGCCCGTGGCGCAGGACGACGGCAGCGTGATCTGGTACGGCTTCGCGCAGGACGTGACCGAACGCAAGAATGTGGAGGCCGAACTGCAGGTGCACCGTGAGAACCTGCAGGCCCTGGTCGATCAGCGCACCATGCAGCTGGCCGAAGCACAGGAGCGGGCCGAGGCCGCCAACATGGCCAAGAGCGCCTTCCTGGCCAACATGAGCCACGAGATCCGCACGCCCATGAACGCCATCCTGGGCCTGACCCACCTGCTGCAGCGCAGCGAGGTGACGCCCCAGCAGAACGAACGTCTGGACAACATCGAGAAGGCCGCCAAGCACCTGCTGTCCATCCTGAACGACGTGCTGGACCTGTCCAAGATCGAGGCCGGCAAGCTGGAGCTTGACCAGGACGACTTCCACCTCTCGGCCGTGCTCGACCACGTGATGTCGCTGATTGCCGAGGGCGCGCGTGGCAAGGGCCTGCGGGTGGATGTGGAAACCAGCCCCGAGGCCTCCTGGCTGCGCGGCGATGCCACGCGCCTGCGCCAGGCCCTGCTGAACTTCGCCAGCAATGCCGTGAAGTTCACTGCGCAGGGGGGCGTCAAGCTGCGCACCCGCGTGCTGGCTGACGAGGGCGAAGCCATGATGATCCGCTTCGAGGTGGAAGACACCGGCATCGGCCTGACCCCTGAGCAGAAGTCGCGCATGTTCCAGGCCTTCGAGCAGGCCGACGCCTCGACCACGCGACAGTTCGGTGGCACGGGCCTGGGGCTGGCCATCACCAAGCGCCTGGCCAGCCTGATGGGCGGCGAGGTCGGCGTGGACAGCCAGGTCGGGCATGGCAGCACCTTCTGGTTCACGGCGCGCCTGCAACGTGGGCATGGCGTGCTGCCAGTGGCCAATCCGCCCACGGTGCGAGGCGCGGCCACGGGCGATGCCGAGTACGAACTGCGCCGCCTGCACACCGGTGCCCGCATCCTGATGGCCGAAGACAACCTGATCAACCGCGAGGTGGCGCTGGAACTGCTGCATGGCGTGGGCCTGCATGTGGACACGGCGGTCAATGGCCGCGAGGCGGTCGATCAGGCCCGGGTGGCCGACTACGACCTGATCCTGATGGACATGCAGATGCCCGAACTCGATGGCCTGCAGGCGGCCACCGAGATCCGCCAGATGGCCAGGCATGCGCACACGCCCATCGTGGCCATGACCGCCAATGCCTTCCTGGAAGACCGCATGGCCTGCCTGGCCGTGGGCATGAACGATCACATCAGCAAGCCGGTCGACCCCCGCACGCTGTACGCCAAACTGTTGCAAGGCCTGAGCCATCGCCTGCAAGAGGCTGCGCCCGCAACCCATGCGCATGCCAGTGACCCGTCTGGCGCATCCGCGCCAGCACCAGCAGCCGCCTCGTCGGATGGGGCGGGAGGGCCGTCGCCACTGGTGCGGCTGGCGGTCATTCCCGGCCTTGATGTGGCCCAGGGCATGGGCTTTGCGGGCGACAATCTCGAGCTGTACCTGCGCCTGCTTCCGGTGTTCCGTGAGCGCCACGCGGGTGATGCCGACCAGATGCGCACACGGTGGGCTGATGGCGACATGGAAGGCGTGGGGCAACTGGCACACGCCTTGAAATCGGTGGCTGGCAGCCTGGGCGCGGTCGAGCTGCACAAGGCCACCGAGGCGCTGGAACACGCGGCACGGCGCAAGGAAAGTCCGCAAGCCCTGGTGGCGCTGATCGATGCCGTGGCCTGCAAGCTCGATCACATCATGGCCGAGTTGCAGCAGGCATTGATGGCTGATGCCTGAGCGCCCTGCGTGCTACGCTTGCGCCGGCCTCAGGCCCGTGCAGCCACGGGCGGCCTTTGCCCTTGACCCAGCACACCCTTTCTGATTTGCGTGCGGGGCGCCTGCAAGGCGTGACCCGATTGAACCTGGCCGAAGGCCTGAGCGAGCTGCCCCGCGAGGTGCTGGCCCTTGCAGACACCCTGCAGGTGCTCAACCTCAGTGGCAACGCGCTGCAGGACCTGCCCGACTGGTTGCCCGAACTGCCACACCTGCAGGTGCTGTTCTGTTCGGACAACCGCTTCACCCGCCTGCCCGAGGTGGTGGGCGCTTGCCCGCAGCTCACCATGGTGGGCTTCAAGAGCAACCAGATTCGGGACGTGCCTGCCCAGAGCTTGCCGATGCGCTTGCGATGGCTGATTCTCACGGGCAACCAGATCGAGCACCTGCCCGACACGCTGGGCCAGCGCCCTGCGCTGGAAAAGCTGGCCCTGG
>JBEGRT010000063.1:0-5159 GCA_041180305.1 Pseudomonadota bacterium | reverse complement strand
GCCCCAGTCGGCCGGCCACCAGTCCTGCGAGTCGGTCATCAGAGCCTTGAGGTCGGCCACGACGGCGTCGAGGTCCAGGCGCTGGAAGGCTTCGGCGTAGTTCACATCGCCCACCGGGTTGCCCTTGGGGTGGCGCTGATGGAGGATGTCCAGGTTCAGCTGTTCGGGCCACCAGTCACGGTTCGACTGGGCGCTGGCGCGGGCTGCGCTGGCCACGGCGGTGGGCTGGCCGTGGTGGAAGGGGCACTTGGCTTCTTGTGTCATGGCGGGGGCTCCTGGGAAGGGGTGGCTGAAGTACTTGGGCTTCAGTCTAGGAAGCGCCCGCATCCAGGGCAAGGCAATCGTGCCTATGCCGGCGATAGACAAGTGCCCTATCGCAGCCATTGACACGATTTCAATGGTTGTCCGGCACCTCGTGGTACCGCCCAGCCATCCAGGCCTTGACCAGCGGGAAGTGGTCCCGCTCGGCATCGGGGTGTGTGAGCAATGTCACATGGTCGTAGTCGTGCCAGTGGCCGGTGCGGCGCGCCAGCAGGTGCACGCAGGAGCGGTGCGGCCCTGATTCATCGCGGAAGCGCTTCACATCGAGCGGGTGGCCGCGGCAGGGGTCGTTGCGGGCCGACAGGTACAGCGCCGGGGGCAAGGTGGTGTGTCGAGCGGCGGCGCCGTAGTCGAAGCCGTCGTCGCTGTCCACCCAGGGGCGCACCTTGGCCCAGCGCTTGATCTGGCGGTGGGTCTTGTCGGTTTCGTTGTCGGCCCCGAAGTTGAGCTGGCGCGCCGTCAGGTAGCCCACGCTGCGGGTCACGCCGCGCAGCACCACGTTCCACATCAGGTCGATCTCGATGGCCTTGTGCAGGTTGCGCACCTGCACGCTGCGCTTGGCCGCGAAGTGCACCAGCGAGGCCACCTGGGGGATCAGCGCCGGCTGGCGCAACAGGGCGCTGTTGAGCACCACCCCACCCCAGGAGTGCGACACCCAGTGCACCGGCTGCCCACCGGTCAGGCCGCGGATGGCGGCGTGCAGGGTCGGCACGTCGTCACGGATCATCTCGGTCTGGCCGTGGCGGGCGTGGCGGCTGATGCGCGGGGTGCTCTGGCCCTTGCCGCGAAGGTCGGCCACGAACACATCGAAGCCCTGGCGGGCCAGCCAGGGGGCCAGCCCCTTGCCATTTTCTGAATAGAAGATCCGGCCGTTGGACATCATGCCGTGCACCATCAGCACGGGGGGCAGGGTCAGGCCGCCGGCATCGGCCGGGCGAAAACGGCGCATGTACAGGGTGTGGGTGCCGTCGACGGGCACGCGGACATCATCCTGCATCAGTGCGGGGGCAGACATGGGGGAGGAACTGCTGGGCATCACGCCCGATTCTGCCTGGGCTCAGCCCTTCAGGCGCTGGCTCTTGCGCGTGCGTTCGATGAATTCAGGGGGTTTGGTGCGCACCCAGCGCACAAAGGCGGCCAGCCCGGGGTGGGCCTTGAGCGACTCGACCGTGCAGTAGTCACGCGCCAGCTCGGCTTCGGTCAGCAGCGCATGGATCTGCCGGTGGCAGATGCGGTGCAGCAGCTGGGTGTGCTGGCCCCCTTTCGAGCGCGGCACCAGGTGGTGTGCGTCGGCCTGCGAGGCCGGGATGGGCCGCTCGCACAGCGGGCACACCGGGGTGGCACTGCGTGCCTGGGCCTGCCGGGCCACGGCATCGAGCTTGTCGGCAAGGAGTTGACGTCGGATGCGACCGGCCATGGTGGCATCTTGCCGCACACCGGGCTGGACAGGCCCCCGACAGGGCAGACATCCGTATTAACCCTGAACTATGATCGAGGTTCAGCAGTTTTTCCCCCACGGCACACCATGGCCCGCATCCAGTTCCAGCTGCCCGAGCAGTTCCTGTTTTCCACCGACATCCCCATCTACATCAGCCATGTGAACCAGGGCGGCCACCTGGACAACGCGCAGCTGCTGAGCCTGGTGTCGGAGGCCCGCCTGCGCTTTTTCCGCTGGCTGGGCTACCGCGGCGAGCTGGACATCGACGGCCAGTCGATCGTGGTGGGCGACATGCTGGCGCAGTACAAGTCGGAAGCCTTCTATGGCGAGACCATGGAGGTGCACATGGTGCCCGACGACTTCAACAAGTACGGCTTCGACCTGGTGTTCCGCCTGCGGGACAAGGACAGCGGCCGCGAGGTGGCCCGCGGCAAGACCGGCGTGGTGTTCCTGTCGGGCGAGACCAAGAAGGTGGCCCCACCGCCGGCCAGCTTCATGGAGCGACTGGCTGCGAAGGGCTTCGTGCAGGCACCGGCCGCGCCCCGCTGAAGGCCGGGGGGCGTCGGCGCTTGAGCCGCTGGCCCCAGTCGATGATTTCCAGCCGGCCACACGGGTGTTCGACCAGGGCCGTGAGGCTCTCCACCCAGTCGCCGTCATTGCAGTACAGCACGCCACCGATGTCGCGCATCTCGGCATGGTGGATGTGGCCGCACACCACCCCTTGCACGCCCCGGTGCCGGGCCTCGCGGGCCAGGGCCTCTTCGAAATCGGCCAGGTAGCTCACGGCCCGCTTCACCTTGAGCTTGAGGTGCTGTGACAGCGACCAGTACGGCAGCCCCAGGCGCGCCCGGGCCTGGTTGAACCAGCGGTTGACCTTGAGGGTGGCCTCGTAGGCCACATCGCCCACCAGGGCCAGCCAGCGCGCGCACTGGATCACGCCGTCGTACAGATCGCCATGCGTGACCCACAGGCGCTGGCCCGTGGCCGTGGTGTGGATCCATTCGTCGGCCACCTCGATGCCACCGAAATTGCTGGCCACATAGCGGCGGGCGAACTCGTCGTGGTTGCCCGGGATGAAGATCACGCGGGTGCCCTTGCGGGCCTTGCGCAGCAGTTTCTGCACGACGTCGTTGTGGCTTTGCGGCCAGTACCAGCTGCGGCGCAACTGCCAGCCATCGACGATGTCACCGACCAGGTACAGGGTGTCGCACTCCACCTCGCGCAGGAAGTCGAGCAGGGCCTCGGCCTGGCAGGCCTTGGTGCCCAGGTGAATGTCAGAGATCCAGACGGTTCGAACGTGCATGGGGGTGCTCCTGCTCAGCCAATGCCCACCATGGTGTCGGTGCTTCATGACAGGCGCACGAAGCCCCTGGCAAGCTAGGGATGGGCCCCCGCGACCCGGCGGCGCACACTGGGCGCAGAACAGCAGGGAGGGCCCCATGGGCAAGCACATGCACACAGCCAACCCGCGGTGGGCGGGACAGCGCTCGGCGGCATGGTGGATCACGTGGCTGGTGGTCGGGCTGTGGGCCTGGCTGATCGCACATTCCGCCATGGCCGCGCCCCGCCTGTGGCCACAACTGCCGGCACTGGGCGCCACGGGCCTGACGGTGTCTGGCCTGTCGTCGGGCGGCTTCATGGCCGAGCAGTTCGCCGTGGCACATTCGGCCCAGGTGGACGGCGTGGCGGTGCTGGCCGGTGGCCCCTACGGCTGCGCGCGAGGCTCGGTGTACAACGCCATGACCAAGTGTTCCTGCCCCAGCGAGCGGGCCGTGATGCTCGACGTTCTCAGCCTGTTCCCGGGGGCCGGCTGCTTCGTGTTTTCACCGCAGGTGCAGAGCACGCTGTCGCAGATGGCGATCGAGGGTAATGCCGCCGACATCGACCCGCCCCGCCACCTGGCCCGCCAGCGCGTGTGGCTGCTGGCCGGTGGGCAAGACCCGGTGGTGCATGCCGACACCGTGGAAGCCGTGCGCGACGTGCGCCTGGCCCTGGGCGGCACCGACGACACCGTGCGCCGCGTGGCCCTGCCCGATGCAGGACACGGCATGCCCAGCCCCCGCGCCAGCCAGGCCTGCGAACGCACGGCCAGCCCCTTCCTGAACCAGTGCCAGGTCGATGCCGCCGGCGAACTGCTGAAATGGCTCTACCCCCCGGCGCCCGGGGCCGAGGGCCCGGCCTGGGTTCGAGGGCAGGCGCGCGCCGCCGCCCTGCGCCCCTTCGACCAGCGCCCCTACCTGCAAGGCCTGGGCGAGAGCGGGCTGGACCGCACCGGCTGGGTGTATGTGCCCGCTGCGTGCCAGGCCCCTGGCGCGGCGTGCCGGGTGCATGTGGTGTTCCACGGCTGCCAGCAAGGCCAGGCCTTTCGCAGCCCGGCCACGGGCGGCCAGCCCTTCGGCACCCGCTTCGTGCGAGGCGCGGGCTACAACGAATGGGCCGACGACAACCGCCTGATCGTGCTGTACCCACAGGTGCTGCCGCGCGACACCGGACACCCCGAGGAGCCCCACCTGTACAACCCCAAGGGCTGCTGGGATTTCTGGGGTTACACCCAGCGCCACGGCGCCGCCCTGGGCGGCCAGGGGGTGCGCTTTGAACACGCCACGCGCAGCGCCCCACAGATCGAAGCGGTGTGGCGCATGGTGCAGGCCCTGAGCGCTCAGCCCTGATCGCCCGCTTGGGGGGCAGCACCGGGCAGGCGAACGCCCAGGCGCTCCAGCATGTCGTCGACCAGCTCCAGGCGCAGCACCGGGTGGTTCAGGGCCATGCAGCGCTGGCGCAGCTCCACCTTCACGGGCAGCAGTTCGCACCAGCGGTTGGCCACCCAGCCGGCGTCGTCCCAGCGGTGGGGCGGCTGCCAGAGCTCGTCCATGCCGCGGCCCTCGGCGCTTTTCATGCCACGGGCCACCTGTTCCAGCATGCGCACCAGGTGCATCTGCTCATCGGGGATGTGGGCGGGAGGGTCATCCGGCAGAGGCTCGGCCTCGGTGGCCACCCACAGACCATGGCCCAGGCGCTGGCTGGCCTTGACCCGAAAACGCTGACCACCCAGGCATTCGATCTGCAGCAGGCCGGGCTGGGGGCGCTCGAAGCGGGTCACGGTGGCCAGGGTACCCACATCAAAGAACACTTCGTCGGCCGATTGCGCGGTGCGCACCTCCTGCCCCTGCGACAGGGTGACGATGCCAAACGGCGTGCCTTCCCGGTGGCAACGCCCGATCAGGTCGAGGTAACGCACCTCGAAAATCTTCAGGGGCAGCACCCCGCCGGGGAACAGCACGGTCTGCAAGGGAAACAGCGGCAGGGGAGATGCAAACGGGTCCATGGGGGCATTGTGCGCCTGTCGCCCGCCGCGTGTGGCACCATGCCCGGATGCCCTCAGGAACCCCGCGCGACACAG
>JBEGRT010000062.1:0-5282 GCA_041180305.1 Pseudomonadota bacterium | reverse complement strand
GGCGCGCCTCCTGAAGGCGGATCTGCTTTTGGTATTGCAGCGGGCTCATGGCCGTAGCCGCCTTGAAGTGATGGTGCAGCGCCGAGGTGCTCCAGTGCACCTCGCGGGCGAGGTCCTCGATGCTCAGGGGCTCGCGAAAGTGTTGGTTCAAATGCGCGATGACCTGGGCCACGCGTTGGCTGTGGCTGTCGGGCATCGCCAGCTGCGCCAATTGCGCACCACCCGGTCCGGTGAGCAGCCGGTAGAGAATCTCCCGTGTGGCCAGCGGCGCCAGTGCAGCGATGTCTCGTGGCTGCTCGGTCAGGCGAACCAAGCGCAGCAGCGGATGCAATAGTTCGGGCGTGAGCTCCAGCGTGTAGAGCCCGCGCGGGTTTCGCGCGGCGCCCCGAGCCGGCGTTGATGACACTTGGAGCTCGAGTGCCATGGCAGCGAGTTCCTTGATGTCCAGGTCGAGCCGGATCGCCAGATGCGGGCTCTCGGGCGAGGCTCCGATCACATTACCGGTGACCGGCAGGTTCTGCGCAAACACCAGGGCCTGACTTTGATCGTAGAGGTAGACCTCGCTGCCTAGCTGCACCTGCTTGCAGCCCTGTGCAATGACACACAGCGCCGGCTCGTAGACCGCATGCACGGGATGCGCCACGCGTGCTCCTTGATACAGGGTCAGGCGCGGCACCGCAGTGGCGACCACGGTGTCGACGGGCACATGCTTTTCGACGAAGGCCGCCAGGCGGGCGCGAAGCATGGTGGTCTCGACCTGCTGATCAGCATGGTCATCAAGGACCGGGCGGGTGGTGGCTCTTTGCATGTTTGACAGCTTAGTCAACCTCCTGTTCCTTGTCAGCGTCCAGGGGGCTCGTTGAGCAGGATCGTGCAAGGATCGGCCACCAGCGCGCAATTTCCTATTCCGAGGTTGCGCTGCGGAAGACCAGCCTGGCATGGATCATGTCGACGTCGAAGCTGTGAGCGGGGCTTTTGCTGCCCTTGCCAACTCTTGGCGCGTCAACACGTGGGCGGGGGTGTCGATCAGCATTTCCAGCGCCAGGTCGATGAAGGCGCGCACCCGCCTGGGCTGCGCGTCGCGGCTGCCGTAATAGATGTGCACGCCAATGTGCTCGCTCATGTGCTGGAGCAGCACGGGCACCAGGCGCCCCGCCCGAATGTGTGCGGCAGCAGCGAAGTTGGCAATCTGGCCGATCACCTGGCCAGCGAGCACGGCCTGGAGCTCCAGCTCGGTGTCGTTGGTGGACAGGGTGGGCGCCACCTGGTGGTGATCGAGCTCGCCGTCGACGTTCAGGTACCAGGGCAGCACCTGTCCGGTGGCGGGATGACGGAAGGCGCTGCACCGGTGCCGGGCCAGGTCGGCCAGGCTGCGCGGTGTGCCATGACGCGCCAGGTAAGCCGGCGCTGCACACACCAGCAGTTGCACAGGGAACAGCTTTCGCGCGATCACGCCCTCATCCGGCGAAGCCCCGATCCGAAAGCCCACGTCCACCCGCTCCAGCACCCAGTTGGTCTTGCCGTCGTCCAGCTGCACATCGGGCTGGATGCCGGGGTGACGGGCGCAGAACGCATCCAGCACCGGCATCAGGATCGCTGAGAAGGACGAACGAGGGCCCACGATGCGCAGCGGGCCGGCGATCTCGTCCTTCGCTTCTCGCGCCTGGTTCAGCGCGCGGTCCAGCGTGGCCAGCGCCGGCTGCGTGGCTTCGAGGAAGTCCTGGCCTTCGTCGGTCAGCGCCAGGCTGCGCGTCGTGCGGTGCAGCAGGCGGACGCCCAGGTGGGCTTCCAGCTGGGCAATGGCCTGGCTGGCCGCCTGGGGCGTCACGCCCTGCGCGACGGCGGCGCGGCGGATGCTGCCCAGCTCGACGGCCTTGGCGAAAGTGGAGATGGCGCGCAGTTCGTTGATGGCCATGGATTTTCCGGCTGTGAAGCCGCTTCTATTCGCAATTTTCACTTGATTGTCGTGCAAGCCATTCTGGGCTAGTGGCTTGCGACCGGTTTGCCTACATTGGGCACCACCACCTTGCGCCGTCTGGACGAGAAACTGGCCCGCATCCCGGTGCAGGGCAAGCCATCCGGCCCAACTGGCCAGCCGCATCGGCCGCCGACCGCCTCATCCACAGAACCTCAGGAACGCAACACCATGAGCTACCACGTCAAAAGTTATGCCGCTCATTCGCCCACCGGGCGATTGGGCCTGTTCGAATTCGACCGCCGTAGCCCTCGTGCAAACGATGTCGTGATCGAGATCCTGTACTGCGGCGTCTGCCACTCGGACGTGCACAACGTGCGCAACGACTGGGGCAATGCGCAATACCCCATGGTGCCGGGCCACGAGATCGTGGGACGCGTGCTGGAGGTCGGCCCGGAGGTCAAGCGCTTCAAGGCCGGAGACCGGGTCGGCGTGGGCTGCATGGTCGATTCCTGCCGTCACTGCGGTGCTTGCGGCAAAGGCTGGGAGCAGTACTGCGAGAACGGTGCCACCTACACCTACAACCACACGGATCCCGTGGACGGCATGCGCACCCACGGCGGCTACAGCGAAAAGGTGGTGGTGGCCGAGCACTTCGTCTTGAAGGTACCTGAAGCCCTGGACCTGGCCGGCGCCGCGCCGCTGCTGTGCGCCGGCATCACCACCTACTCGCCGCTGCGCCACTGGAACGTGCAGGCCGGCAGCCGCGTGGCCATCGTCGGCCTGGGCGGTCTGGGCCACATGGGCTTGAAGCTGGCCAAAGCGATGGGCGCCGAGGTCACGCTGTTCAGCCGTTCACCAGGCAAAGAGGCAGACGCCCGTCGCCTGGGGGCCGACCACGTCGTCATCTCGACAGATGCGGCGCAAATGGCCGCCGTGGCCGGGACATTCGACCTGATCATCGACACGGTGCCCTACCAGCACGATGTGAACCCCTACGTGCCCACGCTGGCCACCAACGGCACCATCGTGATGGTCGGTTACCTGGGGCCGCTGGATCCACCGTTCAACACGGGTCCGCTGGTGTTCAGTCGCAAGGCCCTGGCCGGCTCACTCATCGGCGGCATCGCCGAGACGCAGGAGATGCTGGATTTCTGCGGCCAGCACGGTATCACGTCCGACATCGAGGTGATCCGCATCCAGGACATCAACGAGGCCTACGAACGCATGCTCAAGTCGGATGTGAAGTACCGCTTCGTGATCGACATGGCGTCGTTGAAGAGCGAGGTGGTCGCATGAACGCCCGCAAGTTGAAGGTACTGGTTGTGGGTGCCACCGGCAGCATCGGCCGTCTGGCGGTGGCCGAGGCGCTGCGGCAAGGCCATGCCGTGCGGGCTCTGGTGCGCGATCCTGGTCGTGCACGCGGCCTGCCCGCCGAAGCAGAGCTTGTCGTGGGCGACCTGACCCAGGTGCAAACGCTGCGCACGGCAGTTGATGGCGTCGACGCGATCGTGTTCGCCCATGGCGGCGACGGCAGCGGCAAGGCGAGCGCCGAAGCCGTGGACTACGGTGGCGTGCGCTCGGTGCTGGAGGCACTCGGCGGCCGCACGGTTCGCATTGCGCTGATGACGTCGATTGGCGTGACCAACCGTCAAGGCGCCTACAACCGGTCCACCCAGATTCACGACTGGAAGCGCCGTGGCGAGCGGCTGGTGCGCGCCAGTGGACTGCCTTACACGATCGTGCGACCAGGCTGGTTCGACTACAACGCCCGTGATCAGCACCGGTTGGACTTTCTGCAGGGCGACACACGACACGCAGGTGACCCCAGCGACGGCGCGGTGGCGCGGCAGCAGATTGCGCAGGTGTTGGTGCACAGCCTGCGTTCCGAAGCGGCCCTGTGCAAGACCATCGAGTTGGTGGCCGAGCGAGGCCCTGCGCCCGACGACCTCGACCCACTGTTCGCCGGCGCTGACGCAGACCGACCGGGCGATCTGGATGCCGTCAAGGACGCCGACAACATGCCCCTCTCATCTGAGCCTGAACGGGTTCGGGATGCTTTGGCTACGTTCACCCGGGGTTGAATGCCCCCCCGCCCCAAATTCTCAGCCGACAAGCGCTGAACCCGTTTCCTCAAGACCTTGCAGGAGAAAGAAATGATGAAAGAAATTGTGGTGGTTGTGGGCGCTGGGTTCATTGGTCAGGCGGTGGCGCGTCGCGTTGGCGTGGGCAAGCATCTGCTGATCGCCAACCATGCCGAGCGGGCTTCCGCCGAGGTGGCCGATACGCTGGCCAATGCGGGGTTCGACGTGAGTGCATCCGTCGTGGACATCTCGTCTCGGACCTCTGTCGAGGCACTGGTGGCGAAGGCACAGGCGCTGGGCACGGTCACAGGCCTGGTGCAGGCCGCCGGTGTATCGCCCTCACAAGCGCCCATCGAAACCATCCTCAAGGTGGACCTGTATGGCACGGCGCTGGTGCTTGAACGCTTCGGGGAGGTGATCGCGCGAGGCGGCTCCGGCGTGGTGATCTCGTCGCAATCGGGGCACCGTCTGCCAGCGTTGACGCAGGAGCAGGATCGTCTGCTTGCGCTGACGCCCACCGAAGAGTTGCTCCAACTGCCCATGCTGCAACCAGGTCAGGTGACCGATACCCTCCACGCCTACCAGCTGTCCAAGCGAGGCAACTCGCTGCGTGTGATGGCCGAAGCGGTGCGCTGGGGCAAGCGTGGCGCCCGCATCAACACCATCAGCCCGGGCATCGTGATGACGCCTCTGGCCAGGGATGAATTGAACGGCCCGCGCGGTGCGGGTTACAAGCGGATGATTGAAACGTGTGCAGTCGGCCGCGCGGCAACCGCGGACGAGGTCGGCAACGTGGCAGCCTTGGTGATGGGGCCTGACGGCAGCTTCATCACCGGGAGCGACATCCTGATGGATGGCGGGGTCACGGCGGCGTACCGCTTCGGCGATCTGGTGCCTTCAACCTCGACATGAGTGCGCGCATCTATTGGGGCATCGCGGCTGCGGCTTCTGGAAACCCGCAGCCGATTGCTCTACAGATGAGCGGTCATTCACGGCCGCACGTCGAATGGCTCCGTTCAGCCTTAAGCAGTCACCAGCTACGGCGACGAAGCCACGGCCATGGAAGAGCGGCTCAGGCCCGACGCCCTCAAGACCATGATCCAGAAACGTCAAAGCCAGCACTCTCAAATGAGTCGCTGGCTTTTTTGTCTGCCACCTTGCTCCCCACGTCAGCACATTTTCGACGAACTTCATTCCAACTCGACGAACTTTATTGCTGACAACAAGAGAGGCCTGGCCTCTCTCTTTTCATTCCACCGTCACGCTCTTGGCCAGGTTCCGTG
>JBEGRT010000061.1:0-4308 GCA_041180305.1 Pseudomonadota bacterium | reverse complement strand
CGCACGGCCATGCACCCGCAGCACCGGCGCGCCAGAAGGCAGGCGCACCACCTCGAACTCGCGCCAGTTCACCCCGGCATCGGCCAGGCCGAAGGCCTTGAGGGCCGCTTCCTTGGCGGCGAAGCGGGCGGCCAGGCGTTCCACGCGCAGCACCGGGTCGCCCCCGGCATCGAGCGCCTCCTGGGGCGTGAACAGTCGTCGCACGAAGCGCTCGCCAAAGCAGGCCAGTGACTCGGCCACCCGGGGCAGGTGCACCACATCCACCCCCACACCGACCGGCTGCCAGGCCTGGCCTTCGGACGGCGCATCGGGCGAAACCGCCCCGAGGTGAAAGCTCAGCATCGGCGCATTGTGCCCGCCGGGTTCCCGCCCCATTCACACACCACTTACATCCCTTACGCGCAAACCCCTCACATGCAGGGGATCGCACCGCTCAAGCGGGGATGTCTTGCGTCACAACAACCCCTGATAATTCGGACGCATCAGGGATTCCCCTTGGTCAGGGTTGACCGGGGTTTCCCTCACACGAACGCATCGCACCGGGGCTGCCACATGTCTGTCGAAACCTTTGAACCCTTGTGGCAATCCATCCAGCAGATCGCGCGGGAGGTGGCCGCCACCCACGCCGAATCGGTCGACCGCGAAGCGCGCTTTCCGCATGAAACCCTGCGCGCCCTGAAAGACGCCCGGCTGCTGTCGGCCGGTGTGCCGGCGGCCCTGGGCGGCGCCGGCCTGACCCTGGGCGAACAAGCCCGCCTGTGCGCGGCACTGGCCACGCAATGCGGCGCCAGCGCCATGGTGCTGGCCATGCACTACAACCAGCTGGCCTGCCTGAGCCGCCACGTCGGCGACACCCCGGCCGACGAGCCCCTGAAGGCCTACCTGCGCGAGTTGTGCCAGGAGCAGTACCTGCTGGCCTCCATGACCTCCGAGCAGGGCACCTTCGGCAACACCCGCACCAGCATCTGCGCTGTCAGCGTGGAGGGCGACACCTACACCCTGGCCAAAGACGCCACCACCGGCTCGTACTGCGCCCATGCCGACGCCATCCTGATCACCTGCCGCCGCCATGCCGACGCCCCGGCCAGCGACCAGGCCCTGGTGCTGGCGCGCAAGGGCCAGTACACCCTCACACAGACCAGCGAGTGGGACACCCTGGGCATGCGCGGCACCTGCAGCCCCGGCTACCGCATCGAGGCCTCGGGCCCGGCCTGGCAGGTGCTGCAATGCCCGTTTGCCACCAGTTCGGCCGAATCGATGGTGCCTTTCTCGCACGTGATCTGGGCCGCGCTGTGGGGCGGCATCGCCCATGGCGCCCTGCAACGTGCCGCCACCTACGTGCGTGCCGTGGCGCGCAAGAACCCGGGCCAGACGCCCCACACCGCCGGCATGCTGGCCACCGCTGTGGGTGACCTGCAGGTGCTGCGCCAGATGTGGCAGCAGGTGGCCACCGAGTTCGACGCGCTGGGCGACGACCGCCAGCCCCTGCACGGCATGGCCTGGGCCCTGAAATTCAACAACCTCAAGATCAAGGCCTCGGAAGCCGCCCCGAAGCTGGTGCATCAGGCCTTGCAGATCGTGGGCATCCAGGGCTACAAGAACGATGGCCCTTATGCGGTGGGCCGCCATTACCGCGACGTCCTGTCAGCCTCGCTGATGATCTCCAACGACCGCATCCAGGCCCGCAACGCCGACATGCTGCTGGTGCTGAAAGACTTCTGATGACCATGACCTACGACATGGCCGCCTTCTACGAAGGTCTGGTCGCCCACCGACTGATCCTGCCCTCGGGCGTACCCGGCGTGTTCGGCCGCGGCCCCATGTACGAACGCGTGATGGCCGGCCTGAACCATGCGCTCGATCAGATCGCGCTGAACGATGGCTACGAAACCATCCACCACCCGCCGGTGCTGCCGCGCCAGCTGCTGGAAAAGGTGAACTACCTGGAAGCCTTCCCGCACCTGTGCGGCTCCATCCACAGCTTCATGGGCAACGGCCTGCAGGCCTTGCGCCTGGCCGAAGCGGCCCGCAGCCACGAGCCCTGGGGCGACATGCTGGTGCAAAGCGATGTGGTCATGAGCCCGGCCGCCTGCTACAGCATCTACCCGCTGTTCAAGGGCACCTTGCCCGCTGAAGGCCGCACCGTGGGCGTGAACAACTGGGTGTACCGCCACGAACCCTCGGCCGAACCCACCCGCATGATGGCCTTTCGCATGCGCGAGTTCGTGCGCTTTGGCGGCGCCGAGCACGTGGTGCCCTGGCGCGACATGTGGCTGGAGCGCTTCAAGGCCCTGTTCGAGCGCCTGGGTCTGCCCGCCCACGCCGAAGTGGCGTCTGACCCCTTCTTTGGCCGCGCCGGCAAACTCATGGCCGCCAACCAGATCGAGCAGAAGCTCAAGTTCGAGCTGATGGTGCCCATCAACTCGCTGGAATCGCCCACGGCGCTGGTGTCGTTCAATTACCACCAGAGCAAGTTCGGCGAACTGTTCGACATCCAGCAAGCCGATGGCGAGGTGGCCCACACGGCCTGCATCGGCATCGGCATGGAGCGCATCACCATGGGGCTGTTCAAGCACCTGGGCTTCGATCCGCGCGCCTGGCCCGAAACGGCCCGCCGCACCCTGTGGGCCAGTGGCCAGCCCTGACACGCCACACGCTCGACTCCCATGGCACCATCTCCCCACGCCCCCCTGCACGTCGCCATCCTGGGCATCCGCGGCGTGCCCGCGGCCCACGGTGGCTTTGAGAGCTTTGCCGAACGCCTGGCACCCTTCCTGGTGCAGGCCGGCTGGAAGGTCACGGTCTATTGCCAGGAAGATGGCCAGGGCCCGATCACACGCAGCCGCTGGGGCGAGGTGCACCGGGTGCACATCCCCTCGGGCGAAGACACGCCGGTGGCGTCGATGCGATTTGACCGCGCCTGCCTGCAGCATGTGGTGGAGCACCGCCCGGATGTGGTCCTGCTGTTGGGCTACAACACGGCGGCCTTCACCTGGCGCCTGAGGCTGGCGGGCGTGCCCACCGTGATCAACATGGACGGCATCGAATACAGCCGCGCCAAGTGGAGCCTGCCGGCCAAGGCCTGGCTGTACCTGAACGAGCGCCTGGGTTGCTGGCTGGGCCATCACCTGGTGGCCGACCACCCGGTCATTGCCAACCACCTGGCCAGCCGGGTGCGCCGCCGCAAGATCACGACCATTCCCTATGGTGCCGATGTGCTGGCACCGGCCGATGCCGGGCCCCTGGACACGCTGGGCCTGAAGCCCGGCGAGTTCGCCACCGTGATCGCACGGGCCGAACCGGAAAACTCCATCCTGGAGATCGTTCAGGCGTTCTCGGCGCGCCGCCGGGGCGTGCGCCTGGTGGTGCTGGGCAACTACCAGCCCCACAGTTGCGCCTTCCATGCCGAAGTGATGGCCGCCGCCTCGGATGAAGTGATCTTCCCCGGGGCCATCTACGACCCGGCCGTGGTGCAGGCCCTGCGCACGCACTGCCTGTTCTATGTGCACGGCCACCAGGTGGGCGGCACCAACCCCTCGCTGCTGGAAGCCATGGGCGCCGGCAATGCCGTGCTGGCCCACGACAACCCCTTCAACCGCTGGGTGGCCGGGGCCGGGGCCTTGTATTTCCGTGACCGGGCCACCTGCGCCGTGGCCCTGGACCAGATGCTGTCCCGACGGGCCGACCTGGCCCAGATGCGCCGCGATAATCAGGCCCGCGTGGGCCGGGTCTTCGTGTGGGAGCAGGTGCTGGGCGCTTACGCCAGCCTGCTGTCGGCGGTGGCCCGCCAGGCGGCCACCCGCGAGCCGGTGCGTCAGGACAACCCGATCTGGAAACAACACACCACATGAACCGCTGTACCCTCGTGGTCGCCGGCTGGGGCCTGGCCTTGCTGGCGGGCTGTGGCCACGCCCCTTCCGCACCGCCCACCGGGCCGGTGCCCGTGATCTCGGCCCTGCCATCGGCTGCAGCCACCTCGGGCGGCACCGACGCACCCGCCAGCGCCTACCTGCTGGCCACGGGCGATGAGCTCGACATCAAGGTGCCCGACGCGCCCCAGTACGACCAGACCGTGCGCGTGCGCCCGGACGGCAAGATCGCCCTGCAGGTGGTGGGCACAGTGCATGTGGCCGGCCGCACGCCGGACGATGTGCAGGCCGAAGTGCGTGAACGTTATCGCCAGGCCGGCGGCGGCGTTCAGCAGCGCGAGTACCTGCTGCACCCCAACGACGAACTCGACATCAAGTTCCCCTACCAGTCGCAGTTCAACGAAACCCTGCGCGTGCGCCCCGATGGCAAGCTGCAGCT
>JBEGRT010000060.1:0-2564 GCA_041180305.1 Pseudomonadota bacterium | reverse complement strand
CCATGGCGCCCAGGGTGAACTGCTGCACCTGGGTGAGCTCGGCCAGGCAGGCCTCGGGGTCGGCATGCACACCGGTGATCAGTTCCACCTGGGATTCGCTGAAGTCGGTGGTGATGTGGGGGTGTGTGAGGGCCGAGCCCAGTGCGGCCGGGTGGGGCGTGAGGGCGTAGCGGCCATCGGGCAGCACGCGCAGGCTCTCTTTTTCAAGGCCGCGCTGCATGCCGCGCAAGGTGCTGGCGTCGATCAAACCCGGTCTCCTGTGGCGTTCGCTGAGGGGCGAAACTTACCAGAAGCAGGCCGATCGTGTGGTGACGGAGGTCAGTGCGCCCCGTGCACAGGGGCTTGAGGCGGGGCGTTTGACAACACCTGAAAAACGCCTGTGCAAACCTTCAGCTCAGCGGGCGGCGTCGCCATCGTCCTGGCCGGAGGCGTCGGCGTCGTCGTCCAGCTCAACGCCCAGGGTCTGCCAGCCGAGTTTTTCCCAGCCGCCAGCGTGCATGCAGTGTTGCGACAGTTGCAGGGGTTGGGCGTTGTGTTGGGGGTTCATGCGGTTCACCTTTCAAAGCGGGTTGCGGTGAGCTCATGGTGCGCCTGGAGGGTCTGTGGCAGGGGTGGGCCAACCCGCAGACTGGATGGCGCTGCATCATCGTTCGTGATGGATTCACGGGGCGATCCCCCCGCGTTTGCAGGGCGATGGGGGCGGGCTGACCCGAGGTCGGGAGACCCCGCAAGGGTGGGCCCGAGGGGGAGCAGATGGCGGTGCCGACGGTGGCGCAGATCAGAGCGAGAGCTTGTCGCGCAGGTCGTAGTACCAGGCGCCCAGGGCCGTGAGCGGCACGCGCAGCAGGCGCCCGCCCGGGAAGGGCAGGTGGGGCAGGTTGGCGAAGGCGTCGAAGCGGCTGGCCTGCCCGTGGATGACCTCGCTGAGCAGGCGCCCGGCCAGGTGGGTGAACGTCACGCCGTGGCCCGAGCAGCCCTGCGAGTAGTACACATTGGGGGCCAGGCGGCCCATCTGCGGCAGGCGCGAGAGGGTGAGCAGGAAGTTGCCCGTCCAGGCGTGGTCGATGCGCACACCTTTGAGTTGCGGGAAGGTCTTTTCCAGCTTGGGCCGGATCACCCGTTCGATGTGGGCGGGCTCGCGGGCGCCATAGACCACATCGCCGCCGTACAGCAGGCGCTTGTCGGCGCTCAGGCGGAAGTAGTCGAGCAGGAAGTTGCTGTCTTCCACGCAGTGGTCGTGCGGCAGGATGTCGCGCCAGCGCTCGCCCAGGGGTTCGGTGGCCACGACCTGGGTGCCGCAGGGCATGGATTTACTCGCCAGTTGCGGTTCCAGATGGCCCAGGTAGGCGTTGCCCGCCAGCACCACGAAGCGCGCGCGCACCTGACCTTGGGCCGTGTGCACGGTGGCCGGCTCGCCGCGCTCGATGCGCACGGCCGCGCTGTGTTCATGGATGACGCCGCCCAGGCTTTCCAGGGCCATGGCCTCGCCCTGGGCCAGGCGCAGCGGGTGGATGTGGCCGGCGCTGTCGTCGACCAGGGTGGCCAGGTAGCGCTGGGTGCCCACGATGCCGCGGCTTTCGGTGGCGTCGAGCAGGCGCAGCTGGGTGTGGCCGAAACGCTCCCACAGGGCCTTGTGGTGTTCCAGCTGGCGCACCTGGCGAGGGTTGAGCGCGGCGAACACGCCACCGGGTTTGAAGTGGCAGTCGATGCCGTAGCGGGCAATGCGGTCCTTGATGATCTGGGCGCCTTCGAAGGCCATGCTGCCCAGTGCTCGGGCCGTGTCGGCGCCGTGGCGGGCCTCGATCACGTCGAGATCGCGCGAGTAGCTGTGCACCAGTTGCCCGCCGTTGCGCCCGGACGCGCCCCATCCCACGCGGGCGGCTTCCAGCACCACCACCTTCAGGCCGCGTTCGGCCAGGTGCAGCGCGGCCGACAGGCCGGTGTAGCCGGCGCCCACCACACACACGTCTGCGGTGTGCGCGCCTTGCAGCGCAGGGCGCTCAGGCTGGGGCAGCGCCGAGGCGGCGTAGTACGAGCCGGTGTGCTCCAGGGCACCCGGCCCCTGAAGGGTGGAGGCCGACCCGTGGGCGGCCGCAGACAGGGCAGGGCTCATGTGAAGCCATGATGGCATGGCCTCCAGGGGCGCGTCCAGAGCGCCCGCGCCACACCCGGCTCAGGGCTTGGCCGGCAGGTAGAACTCGGTGGCCACCAGCTTGTTGACCTTGGTGGTGCGGCCTGTGACGGTGCTCACGGTGGTGGGCACGATGGTGCCAGCCACCAGCACGCCCGAGCTGGCCAGGGCCGGGCCGGTGGCGGCGATCTGTTCGTCGGTGGCGCCGGTGGTGCTCAGGTCGAGGTCGGTCGTCACGGGGCCCTTGCTGGTGTTCAGCAGGGTGGCTTCCAGCGACGGGCAGGGCGCGACGATGCAGCGGATGCCGGTGTCGCGCACGCTGTAGAAGCTGCCCTTGGCGGTTTTCAGGCTCTGGCCTTGCCAGGCGCTGACAGCGCTCAGCACATTGGCCTGCACGCCTTGCAGGGTGCCCGTGGCCAGGGTGCCGATCACC
>JBEGRT010000059.1:0-3484 GCA_041180305.1 Pseudomonadota bacterium | reverse complement strand
GGGCCGCTCCATGCTGGTCAAGAAGCTCAAGCCCCTGCCCGTGGAAGCCGTGGTGCGTGGCTATCTGGCCGGCTCGGGCTGGAAGGAGTACCAGGACAACGGCATGGTGTGCGGCGTGAAGTTGCCCGCCGGCCTGAAGAACGCCAGCAAGCTGCCCGAACCCATCTTCACCCCGGCCACCAAGGCCGAAGTGGGTGACCACGACGAGAACATCTCGTTCGACAAGATGAGCGAGATCATCGGCGCCGACATGGCGGCCAAGGTGCGCGAGCTGGCCATTGCCCTGTACAAGAAGGCGGCCGACTACGCCCTGACCAAGGGCATCATCATTGCCGACACCAAGTTCGAGTTCGGCCTGGACGAGCAGGGCACCCTGACCGTGATGGACGAAGTGCTCACCCCCGATTCCTCGCGCTTCTGGCCCGTGGAAGGCTATGAAGCCGCGTTCGCCGCCGGCCAGAACCCGCCCAGCTACGACAAGCAGTTCCTGCGCGACTGGCTGGAGCAGGCCACCGTGAACGGCCAGCTGTGGGACAAGACCGCGCCGTCGCCCGCACTGCCCGCCGACGTGATCGAGCACACCGCAGCCAAGTACCGCGAAGCGCTCACCCGCCTGACGGGCGCCTGATCGGGGCCTGCCCCCGACCGTAGAGAGAGGGCCTCAGCCCTCGTCGACGTCGGCCCCCAGGGTGCCTTCGTCATCGGCCAGGGGCTCCTGGCCTTCCTGCGCATCCTTCAGGGCCTGACGCTCCTGCGCAATGCGCAGGGCGTCTTCGGGGCTGGCCGCCCAGCCCTTGAGGATCTGCGCCACATCGCCCACGCCGGTCTTGTTCAGGCCGGAAAACAGCGTGATGCCGATGTCGGCGTCTTCCGAGGCCATTTCGCCCAGCACGCCCTGGGCCTGGCGCAGCGCCTCGGCGCCTTCCTTGCGGTTGAGCTTGTCGGCCTTGGTCAGCAGCACCAGCAGCTTGACTTCGCCGGTCTGCACCCGCGGCGCCACGAACTGCAACAGCTGGATGTCGAGGTCGGTGAAGCCATGGCGCGAATCGACCATCTGCACCACGGCCGACAGGCTGCGGCGCACTTCCAGGTAGCGGGCCATAACGTCCTGCCAGCGCAGCTTGGCCGAGCGTTCGACCGCGGCATAGCCGTAGCCCGGCAGGTCGGCCCAGACCTGGTTGGGCGCCTCGCGCGGGCCCAGGTGGAACAGGTTGATGTGCTGGGTGCGGCCCGGCATCTTGGAGGCATAGGCCAGCTGGCGCTGCTGCCCCAGGGTGTTGATGGCCGTGGACTTGCCGGCGTTCGAGCGGCCCACGAAGGCGATCTCGGGCAACTCGTTGAAGGGCAGCTGGTCGATGCGCGCCGAGGTGATGAAAAAACGTGCCGAATGGGCCCATGCCAGGGCCTGTTCGGCCGGGGTGGCCGCGCGTTGTCGAGGCGCTTGCGGGGTTTTGTGGACCGGGCGTGGTGCCGGTTTGGATTTGGGTCGCGGATCTTGGGCCATGGGACATTGTAGAATCCCGCAGTTTGGTGGCGATGGCGCCGCCTTTGATCACCCCACTGATCACCATGAACCGTCTACTCAACCTGATCGCTGTGGCCTCCGTGGCCGTCACCCTGTCGGGCGCCGCCGTCGCTTCGGCCGCTGCCAAGGCCCCCAAGGCCGATCTGGCGGCCGGTGAGGCCAAGGCCACCCAGGTCTGCGCTGCCTGTCACGCCGCCGACGGTTCGCGCGGTGCGCCTTCCTTCCCCATCCTGCAAGGCCAGCACCCCGAGTATCTGGTCAAGCAGCTGCAAGAATTCAAGTCGGGCAAGCGCAAGAACGCCGTGATGGCCGGCATGGCCGCCCCGCTGTCGGACGACGACATGCGCAACGTGGCCGCTTTCTACGCTTCCAAGAAGGCCAAGGAAGGCTTCGCCCAGAACAAGGACACCGTGGCCCTGGGTGAGAAGATCTACCGCGGTGGCATTGCGGCCAAGTCCGTGCCCGCCTGCGCCGGCTGCCACAGCCCCAACGGCGCTGGCATCCCGGCCCAGTACCCGCGCCTGGGTGGCCAGCACGCCGACTACATCAAGGCCCAGCTGACCGCCTTCCGTCAGGGCGAGCGCACCAACAACGCCCAGATGAGCAGCATCTCCGCCAACCTGAGCGACAAGGAAATTGCAGCGCTGTCCGACTACATCGCCGGCCTGCACTGAAATCCGGACATTGCTCCAAAACCCTGAGGGCACTGGCTGAATTTTCAGCCCCTCGATCAGGCGGATCCACCGAAAGTGGCTCCGCCTTTTTCTTGTCGAAATGCCGTTCGAAGCGGGCTCGCCTATAGTGGGTGTCGGCGCTTTTCAATCAAACCACGTCAAATGTCTGCCGTTATCGAACCCGTGTCCCGCCCCCCGGCGCGCGCTGTCTGGCGCGACCTGCTGGACCTGCTGGCGTCGATGCGCTTTGCGATCACGCTGCTGACGGTCATCTGCATCGCCTCGACCATCGGCACCATCCTCAAGCAAGGCGAGCCCCTGGTGGGCTATGTCGATGCCTTCGGCCCCTTCTGGACGGAGGTGTTCGGCGCGCTGGGCTTGTTCCGTGTGTACAGCTCAGGCTGGTTCCTGGTGATCCTGGCCTTCCTGGTCACGTCGACCTCGCTGTGCATTGCGCGGAACACGCCCAAGATCCTGGCCGACCTGCGCACCTTCAAGGAACACCTGCGCGTTCGCGCGCTCGATGCCTTCCACCACAAGGCCCAGGGCGAGCTGCCGGTGGGGCTGGAGCAGGCCCAGGGCCATGTGCAGCAGTGGTTGCAGAGCCTGGGCTGGCAGGTCAAGTCTCAGACCCGGTCACAAGCCACCGACAAGGAGCCCGCGGGCGTGATGGTGGCGGCCCGCCGAGGCGCAGCCAACAAGGTGGGCTACATCGCGGCCCACTCGGCCATCGTGCTGGTGTGTGTAGGCGGTTTGCTGGATGGCGACCTGGTGGTGAACGTGCAGGCCTGGTGGAGCCAGCTGCAGCCCTTCCGCAACGGCGAGAACCCCAGCGAAAAGGCCGTGCTCAGCCTGAACAACCCGGCCTACCGCGCCCAGCTGTATGTGCCTGAGGGGCAGGCCAACGGCCAGGCCGTGGTGAACGTGGAAAAGGGCATGCTGGTGCAGCCGCTGCCTTTTGATGTGCAGCTCAAGAAGTTCATCGTCGAGTACTACGACACCGGCATGCCCAAGCGCTTTGCCAGCGAGATCGTGGTGCAGGACCTGGACGACAAGTCCCGCCACGAAGCCGTGGTCGAGGTCAACAAGCCCTTCACCTACAAGGGCGTGACCCTGTTCCAGTCGAGCTTCCAGGACGGCGGCTCACAGGTCAAGCTCAAGCCGGTCGCCCTGCAGGGCGGTGGCATCGAGGGTGATGCCGTGCTGACCGGCACCGTGGGCGGCCAAGGCATCCCCTTGCCCGCGCAGGCCATGGGCGGACAGCCCATGACGCTGGAGATCGGCG
>JBEGRT010000058.1:0-4339 GCA_041180305.1 Pseudomonadota bacterium | reverse complement strand
GACGTGCCGCACCATTTCATCGACCCGGCGCGGGTCGAGGCCGAAGTGACCCGCCTGCTCACCGCCCGAGATGTGGTCAACGACGAGTTCGACCTGCTCAAGCGCGATCTGCCCTCCGATGTGCCCACCGAGCTGGCCGCCCTGCTGGATGTGCACCAGATGCTGCTGCAGGACGAGGCCCTGATCGGTGCCGCCTCCGACTGGATCATCGAGCGCCACTACAACGCCGAGTGGGCCCTGTCGGCCCAGCTGGAAGTGCTGGCGCGCCAGTTCGACGAAATGGAAGACGCCTACCTGCGCGAGCGCAAGGCCGATCTGGAGCAGGTGGTCGAGCGCCTGCTGCGATGCCTGGGCCGCGACGAAACCGCAGCGGCCACGGCAGCTTCCGAGATGGGCCAAAGCGATTTCGGGGGCGATGAGCCCCTGGTGCTGGTGGCCGCTGACATCTCGCCGGCCGACATGATCCATTTCAAGCGCAGCGTGTTCACCGGCTTCGTGACCGATGTGGGCGGCAAGACCTCGCACACGGCCATCGTGGCGCGCAGCATGGACATCCCGGCCGTGGTGGGTGCCCGCCAGGCCAGCAACCTGATCCGCCAGGACGACTGCATCATCATCGATGGCGATGCGGGCCTGATCATCGTCGATCCGTCGCCCATCGTGCTGGAGGAATACCGCTTCCGCCAGCGCCAGAGCGAGCTGGAACGCTCACGCCTGGCCCGCCTGCGCCACACGCCGGCGGTCACGCTGGATGGCGAGCGCATCGAGCTGCTGGCCAACATCGAGCTGCCTGAAGACGCCGAGCCGGCCGTGGAGTCGGGCGCCGCGGGCGTGGGCCTGTTCCGCAGCGAATTCCTGTTCATGGGCCGGGGCGACAACCTGCCCGACGAAGAAGAGCAATACGACGCTTACCGCCGTGCCATCGAAGGCATGAAGGGGCTGCCGGTCACCATCCGCACTGTCGACATTGGCGCCGACAAACCGCTGGAGGGCATGACCCCCAGCGAGCTGCGCCACGAATCGGTGCTGAACCCGGCGCTGGGCCTGCGGGCCATCCGCTGGAGCCTGTCCGAGCCCAGCATGTTCCGCCGCCAGCTGCGGGCGCTGTACCGCGCGGCGGCCCATGGGCCGGTCAAGATCCTGATCCCCATGCTGGGCAGCCTGCAGGAAATCCGCCAGACGCTGGAGCAGATCCACCACGTGCAGCGCCAGCTGACCGAATCGGGCAAGGTGTGGGCGCCTTGCGAGCTGGGCGCCATGATCGAGGTGCCGGCCGCTGCGCTGACGCTGCCGATCTTCCTGCGCCATTTCGATTTCCTGTCGATCGGCACGAACGACCTGATCCAGTACACGCTGGCCATTGACCGGGCCGACGAAGCCGTGGCCCACCTGTACGACCCCTGGCATCCGGCGGTGCTGCACCTGCTGGCCACCACCATCGCGCAGGCGCGCGCGGCGGGCAAGGGTGTGAGCGTGTGCGGTGAAATGGCGGGTGACCCGGCCTTCACCGAATTGCTGCTGGGCATGGGCCTGCGCAGCTTCTCGATGCACCCCACGCAGGTGGCCTCGGTCAAGCAGCGCGTGCTGCGGGTGGACACCCGCCGCATGCAAGCCATCGTGCCTCAGGTGCTGGTGGCCGATGAGCCCGAGCAGGCCTGCCAGGCCCTGCTGTCGAGCATGGGCGCCAGCCTGGCACCCAAGGTGGCTTCGGCCGCCTGAGGCATCACACGCTCAGGCGTCCCCAGACGCCCTGGGCGCTCACTGCGGCGGCAGCAGCACCTCGGTGGCCTTGGCTCGCATGCCGTCGGGCAGGCCGGCGATCATCTTTTCCAGCTTCTTGCGGCGCTCTTCTTCGCTGAGTTTGCCGTTGGGGTCAATGGCTTGCGCGCGCAGCAGGAAATCGGCCCAGCCTTCTTCTTCGGCGAACAGGGCCTCGGCCGTGGGGGCGTCAAAGTACTGACGGCGGATCGACTTGAGCTGGGCGAACACTTCCAGCGTCTTGCCTTCGGCCTCGGCGTTCGGGTTGGCCTTCTTGAGCTGCTCGACCGCCTGGTTGACCTGGTTCATGCTGCGCAGCAGCTGCATGGCGTGCTGGGCTGCAGCCTTGGGCAGGTCTTTGGCGATGCGTGATTCCATGGTCTCCCAGTCCTTGGGGCTCGGGCCGTTGGGGAAGGCCTCCAGCATCGTGACCATGGCGTCCTTGGTGCGACTGCTGATCGACAACTTGCCCTGGGCATCGATGTCGAACAGGGTGCCCAGCGGGCGCTCGCCGTTCACGGCGGCCTGGATGTTGTCCATGTCGTTGGCCATCTGGGCTTCAGGGGTACTGAGCTCAGCCGACGACGCCGAAGTGGCGCTGTCGTTCATGCCGATCGACGAGGGGGCACTGGCCGGCAGCGTGGCCGAAGACGGCGAAATGCCTTGGTCAGGCCACATCATCCAGCTGACGCCAGCCACGGCCACGAGCGAGCCGGCCAGCAGCAGGCCCCAGGGCATTTTTTTCTCTTCGATGCGGATGTTCGACATGGTCAGACAGCAGAAAAGCGGTGAAGCAACGGTGGGCGATCATGCCATCCGTTGAACCCCTTGGACATCAGCGATTCCCCAAGGTTTCCCAGCGTTCGAGCAGCACCAGCAGCTCTTCGTCGATGGCCTCAAAGCGCTGCTGCCCCTCATTCACGCGTTTCGGGTCGGTGCGGTAGACCTCGGGGTCGGCCAGAAGCGCCTCCAGGGCCTTTTGCTCGGCTTCCAGGGCCTGGATGCGGCCGGGCAGCTCGTCGAGCTCGCGTTGCTCCTTGTAGCTCAGCTTGCGTTTGGCGGGCTCGGGCGCGGCGACAGGGGCCGCTGGCGCGGGGGCCGGGGCAGCCACCACAGCCTGAGGCTCTGCGCCGGCCGTGGCCGGAGCAGCCTTGGCGGCACGCGCAGCCTCGGTCTTCTTCATGGCCTCGGCTCGCAACGACTGGGTCAGCCAGTCTTCCACATTGCCTTCGTACTCGCGCCACAGGCCATCGCCCTCGGCCACCAGGGTCGAGGTGACCACGTTGTCCAGAAAACGCCGGTCATGGCTGACCAGGAACACGGTGCCGGGGAACTCGCCCAGCAGCTCTTCGAGCAGGTCCAGGGTTTCGATGTCCAGGTCGTTGGTGGGTTCGTCGAGCACCAGCACGTTGGCCGGGCGGGCGAACAGGCGGGCCAGCAGCAGGCGGTTGCGTTCACCACCGCTGAGCGTGCGCACGGGCGAGTTGGCGCGGGCCGGGGCGAACAGGAAATCCTGCAGGTAGCCCATCACGTGCTTGCGGCTGCCATTGATCTCGATCCACTCGCTGCCCGGGCTGATGAAATCGGCCAGCGTGGCGTCGAGGTTGAGGTGGTCGCGCATCTGGTCGAAGTAAGCCACCTGCAGGTTGGCGCCTTGCTTGACCGTGCCGCTGTCGGGGGCCAGCTCGCCCAGGATCATCTTGAGCAGCGTGGTCTTGCCCGCGCCGTTGGGGCCGATCAGGCCGACCTTGTCACCGCGCAGGATGGTGCCCGAGAAGTTGCGCACCACGGTGCGGCCTTCGAAGGCCTTGGAGATGTTCTCGATGTCGGCCACGATCTTGCCGCCGCGATCGCCCAGCGACACCTCCAGCTTGGCCTTGCCGACCACGTCACGGCGCTCCGAGCGGGCTTCGCGCAGGTCGTGCAGGCGCTTCACGCGGGCCACCGAGCGGGTGCGACGGGCTTCCACGCCCTTGCGGATCCACACCTCTTCCTGGGCCAGCAGCTTGTCGAAGCGGGCGTTGGCCAGCGCCTCGTCGGCCAGCTCGCGCGCCTTGAGGTCCTGGTAGGCGGCGAAGTTGCCCGGGTAGCTGCGCAGGATGCCGCGGTCGAGTTCGACGATGCGGGTGCACACATTGTCGAGGAAGGCGCGGTCATGGCTGATCAGGATGACGCTGCCCTTGAAGGTGCGCAGCAGGTCTTCCAGCCAGCCGATGGCATGCATGTCCAGGTGGTTGGTGGGCTCGTCGAGCAGCAGCACGTCGGGGCTGGCCACCAGGGCCTGTGCCAGGGCCACGCGCTTGCGCATGCCGCCTGACAGGTCGCCAATGCGCCGGTTCGGGTCGAGTTGCAGGCGCTGCAGGGTCTCGTCCACGCGCTGCTCCCAGTTCCAGCCATCGCGGGCTTCGATCTGGGTCATCAGGGTGTCGAGGTCTTCGTCGGGGTTGCCCGACTCGAAGCGGTCGCGCAGGCTGCGCACATCGCCCAGGCCTTCGCTGACGGCATCGAAGATGTTGGCGTCATCTGAAAAAACGGGCTCCTGCGGCACATAGGCCAGGCGGACACCGGTCTGGACCTGCAG
>JBEGRT010000057.1:0-2935 GCA_041180305.1 Pseudomonadota bacterium | reverse complement strand
GGGCCTGTCGGCCTGCGCCATGCTGCCTTTGACGGTGAACCAGCAGGTGTGCGGTGTGCTGGTGCTGGTCGACCAGCAGCTCAACACCCAGGACCAGGACGAAAAGGCGCTGCTCGACGATGTCAGCGCCGACCTGTCGTTCGCCCTGGGCAACTTGCAGAAAGACGCCCTGCGCGAACAGACCGAAGACCGCATCCGCCTGCATGCCGCGGCCCTGCACAGCTCGCACGACGGCATGGTGGTGCTGGACCGCGCCAAGCGTCTGGTCTCGATCAACCCGGCCTTCACCAGCATCACGGGGTATGACGAGGCCGACGTGCTGGGCACCACGCCCGAATTCCTTTTCCCGGACCAGCCACAGGAGCTGCTGGACACCATGCGCCGCACCATCCGCACCGAGGGCAGCTGGCAGGGCGAAGTGTGGTGCCAGCGCAAGAGTGGCGAGCTGTTCTCGGCCAATGTGTCGGTCAGTGCCGTGCGCGACGGCAAGGGCCTGCCCAACCACTTTGTGGCCGTGCTGGCCGACATCACCCAGCTCAAGCAGACCGAGGCCCGACTGGCCCGCATGGCCCATTACGACCCGCTGACCGAGCTGCCCAACCGCAGCATGATCCATCAGCGGCTGGAACACGCCCTGAGCCTGGCCGCACGCCACCAGACCCTGATGGCCCTGCTGTTCGTTGACCTCGACAACTTCAAGACCGTCAACGACAGCCTGGGACACGAGGCGGGCGATGTGCTGCTCAAGCAGGTGGCTGAGCGCCTGAGCCAGCGCGTGCGCCAGGAAGACACCCTGGGCCGCCTGGGTGGCGACGAGTTCGTGCTGGTGCTGGAACACCTGCGCCACCCGCAGCAGGCCGCCCATGTGGCGCAGGCCGTGATCGACACCCTGTCGGCCCCGTTCGAGCTGGGCGAAGGCGATGCGGCCGAGGTGTACGTGCGCGCCAGCGTGGGCATCAGCCTGTTCCCCAACGACGGCGTGCGCGCCGCCGACCTGATCCGCCAGGCCGACGCGGCCATGTACCAGGCCAAGCGACAGGGCCGCAACACCTTCCGCTTCTACACCGAGTCGATGACCTCGCAGGCCACCGACCGCCTGCAGCTGGAAACCCGCCTGCGCCGCGCCGTCGAGCAGCGCGAGTTCCTGCTGCACTACCAGCCCCTGATGGATCTGAACACGCGCCGTGTGGTGGGCGTGGAAGCCCTGGTGCGCCTGAAGGGCCCGAACGGCGCCCAGACCCATCAGCCCTCCATCGGCCCGGACCTGTTCATCCCGGTCATGGAAGACACCGGCATGATCGTGGCCCTGGGCGAATGGGTGCTGCGCGAAGCCTGCCGCCAGGGCCGCGTCTGGCTGGATGAAGGCCTGGAATTCGGCCGCCTGGCGGTGAACATCTCGCCCAGCGAGATCCGCCGCGGTGGTGTGATCGAACGCGTCACGCGCATCCTCAAGCAAACCGGTTTCCCGGCCAACCGCCTGGAGCTGGAGATCACCGAAAGCGGCCTGATGGAGCACGGCGAAAACGCCGACCTGTTCCTGCAGCAGCTGCACCAGATGGGCGTGTCGATTTCCATCGATGACTTCGGCACCGGCTATTCATCGCTGGCCTACCTCAAGCGCTTCCCGGTGCACCAGCTCAAGATCGACCGCAGCTTCGTGCAGGACCTGCCCGGCAATGCCAACGATGCGCAGCTGGTCAGCACCATGATCTCGCTGGCCCACAACCTGCGCATGCGCGTGGTGGCCGAAGGCGTGGAAATGCCTGACCAGGAGGCCTTCCTGTGCGCCAAAGGCTGTGACATGGCCCAGGGCTATTTGTTCAGCCGCCCCCTGCCGGCCGAACAAGTGGAAAAATTGCTGGGCAGCACCCGCTCGCAATGGAGTGAGCTGTCCTCGCTCTGACCCTTTCGCCCACCTCATCCCCCTCCCCTTCCATGAGCCAAGTTTCTCCCGCTGTGCCGCTGGGCACGGTGCTGGCCTCGCGCCAGCGCCTGAACGACACCACCCTGCGCTTCACCGTGGGTGACGACTGGGGGCAAGGCCGCACCGTGTTTGGCGGCCTGCTCTCGGCACTGGCTGTGCAGGCCATGCGCGATGTGTGCGGCAGCGACTGGCCGCTGCGTGCCCTGCAGACCAGCTTCGTGGGCCCCGTGGCCTTCGGTGCGGTCGATGTGCAGGTGCACCTGCTGCGCCAGGGCAAGCACGTGCGCCAGGTGCAGGCGCATGTCACGCAGGCGGGCGCCGACGGCACGCCCGTGGTGGCCGGCGTGCTGCTGGCCGTGTTCGGCAATGCCCGCGAGAGCTCGGTGCCCGTGATGATGCCCACGCGCCCGCCCGTGGCCAAAAGCCCTGACGAATCGCTCAAGGCCCCGTTCATTCCGGGCCTGACGCCCAACTTCACGCAGCACGTCGAGTTCAGCCTGGCCGAAGGCGCATTCCCCTACATGGGCGCCGAGGGTTGGGAAACGCGCACCCACATCCGCCTCAAGCAGGCCGAAGGGGTGGATGCCGAACTGCTGACCGTGGTGCATGCCGATGCGGGGCCCACGCCAGCCCTGGCCCGCATGCGCGCGCCAGCCCCGGCCAGTTCGGTGTCGTGGGCGCTGGAGTTGCGCCCCGTGCCCGGGGCCGATGTGGCCGGCCACTGGCGCATGGACAAGGACGCCCTGGCCAACGCCGAAGGCTATGTGAACGAGCGCACCACCCTGTGGACGCCGGACGGCCAGCTGGCCGCCTTCGGCTACCAGGTGGTGGCCGTGTATGGCTGAGGCCCAGGCACGGCCTGATTCGGTCACGCACCTGTTCCTGGCCTTCACGGGACTGGCCATGCAGGGCTTCGGTGGCGTGCTGGCCGTGGCCCAGAAAGAGCTGTGTGACCGGCGTGGCTGGCTCACACACGCCGAGTTCCTCGAGCTGCTGAGCACAGCCCAGGTG
>JBEGRT010000056.1:0-3579 GCA_041180305.1 Pseudomonadota bacterium | reverse complement strand
GAGGTGTCGCCCTTGACACCGGGTTCGGTTTAGATTTCACGCACGACCGAGGTGGGCAGTTCAACCGAGATGGCGCGGCCTTCGTAGAACACCACTTCCACGGGCATGGCGTCTTGCAGGTAGCTGATGGCGTCGCCCATGTTCTCGGCTTCGACTTCGAACTGGTTGTATTCGGCGTCCATGAAGGCGTACATCGGGTCGGCGAAGTAGGAGTAGGTGCACTCCTTCTTCTCGAGGATGATCTGGTCCATCTTGTCGTCGGCCTTGAACACCACTTCGGCACCCGAGCCGTTCAGCAGGTTCTTCATCTTCATGCGCACGGTGGCGGCGCCGCGGCCACCACGGCTGTATTCGGTCTTCAGAACCACCATCGGGTCCTTGCCTTGCATGATCACGTTGCCAGCGCGGATTTCTTGTGCGAGTTTCATGGGTACGGTTCCCGATGCTGTGAGGCCCTGCTTGGATCAGGTGCCCCTGCGTTGAACGTTGAAGTTGAATTCGTGGATCGGTCGGGCGAGGGGCGGGGTTTTGCCCCGCGCTGTGGCCGACCAAAGCCCACGATTCTACCTTGCGGATCTGACAAATTCCAGCAACTGGGTGGTCAGGTCACGCTGCTGCGCCAACTGCTGGCGGCTGGCGCGCTGGTGGTGCTGCCACAGGGGCCAGCCCTCTGGGCCCAGGAGCCATGCCCATGCGGCACTTGGCGTTCCATCACCTGGCAAGCCGCTCAAGCCATTCAGTGAGGCTTGCACCAGGCAAACAGGGGCACGCAGAGCCTCGGGCCAATCAGACATCCAGCGCGCTTCAAAGGCGTGCAGCTTGTCGGCGTGCACCCCGTCGTCTTGCCGGTAGATGTCCCACAGGTGGGGCGCACCCGCCCACAGGGCACGCACGGCCGAATCTTCGCCGCGCACCACATTCAGGTCGCACGACCACAGCAGGTGGTCGAACGTCGGCTGGGGCAAGGGCGCCGGCAGCGGCAAGCAGCGCAGGGCGCCGCGTTCCAGGGGGGGGAATGGCTCCTCGCGTGCCCCCTCGCGCCCGGCCCAGGCGTTCACGGCCGCCTGCGCCTGCCCCGGCGTCACGATCAGGTCGATCGGTCGAGTGCTGTGCGCCCAGGCGTCCAGCATGGGGCCCACTGCTGAAGGGGCATAGCAGAACAGGCTGATCCGCAAGGCATCCGGTCGCCATGGCAAAGCCTGTTCGCGCCACCATTTTTCAGCCGGCGAAACCTGATCACGCAAAGCGTTTCGCCACGCATCACACTGTTCCAGGAGCCCGGGTTCGCGCAGCAAGCCGCCCGTGCGTTCGGTGAAACCGGGGTAGAAAAACACCTTCTTCAGCCCCGCGCCCGGGCCGTTCCACACGGGCGAAGGCAGCAGGTGGCTGCGCTCGACATAGCCTTCGGCACTCAGGTATTCCAGGTTCAGCCACACCGGAGCAGGTGAGCGATGCGGGGTGTTGATGGCCGCCAGGTAGGCCTCGGGCAGGTCGCAGCCAAAGGCTTCGATGACCACATCGGGCGGCGAGCTCCTCACTTCATCAGGCACCACCAAAGGCGCGTGCCAGGGCCACACTTCGATGTCATCGTGGGGCAGGGTGGCCATCCAGGTCAGCGCGCTGGCGTCGTCCGCGAAAAGCCGCACGCGTTGGCCCCGGCCTGCCAGGTCGCGGGCCAGCCGCCAGCACACCCCGATGTCGCCAAAGTTGTCGATGACCTTGCAGAAGATGTCCCAGCGCATGGCGGTGGATTATCCTCGCGGCCATGAGTGAGGTCGATGTTCCTTCCCCGCTGGACGGGGCCCAGCCCGACGAGGTCTGGCAACGCCTGCTGACCGAAGTGGCCAGCCTGCCGGGCCTGCCCGGCGTGTACCGCTATTTCGACGCCAAGGGTGAGGTGCTCTATGTGGGCAAGGCGAGGGATCTGAAAAAGCGGGTGTCGAGCTATTTCCACAAAAACCATGGCGGCACGCGCATCGGCCACATGGTCTCTCGCATCCACCGGCTGGAAACCACGGTGGTGCGCAGCGAGGCCGAGGCCCTGCTGCTGGAAAACAACCTCATCAAGACGCTCAACCCGCGGTTCAACATCCTGTTCCGCGACGACAAGAGCTACCCGTACCTCAAGATCGCCTCGCACGAATTCCCTCGGCTGGCCTATTACCGCGGTGCGGTCGACAAGAAGCACCGCTACTTCGGCCCGTATCCCAATGCCTGGGCGGTCAAGGAAACCATTCAGCTGCTGCAGCGGGTGTTCCTGCTGCGCACCTGCGAGGATTCGGTCTACAACCACCGCACCCGGCCCTGCCTGCTGTACCAGATCAAGCGCTGCAGCGGCCCGTGTGTCGGCTTCATCTCGCCTGAAGACTATCGCCGCGATGTGAGTCAGGCCGAGCGTTTCCTGCTGGGCGAGCAAGAGGCCGTGCTGGGCAGCCTTCAGGCGCAGATGATGGCCCATGCGGAGCGCCTGGAATACGAAAAGGCCGCCGAGATCCGCAATCAGATTGGGGCCTTGTCGAAGGTGCTGCACCAGCAGTCGGTCGACACCGGCATCGAAAAGGACGTCGACATCCTGGCCGTGAAGGTGATGGGCGGCCGGGCTTGCGTGAACCTGGCCATGGTGCGGGGCGGTCGCCACCTGGGCGACCGGGCGCATTTCCCCGTGCATGTGCAGGACCACGTGGCTCTGGCCGATGGCGAGGAAGAAGCCGTGGCCGTCGATTCGGCCGAGGCCGTGGAAGTGAATGTGCTGGAAGCTTTCCTGGCCCAGCATTACCTGGACGGTGGCGCGCCCAGCCTGCTGGTGCTGAGCCACGCGGTCGATCCGGCCCTGGTCGAAGCGCTGGGCGAGCAGGCTGGCCGCAAGATCACGGTGGTGCACCAGCCGCGCGAGCAGCGTCGCACCTGGCTGGACATGGCCATCCAGGGGGCTGATCTGGCCCTGAACCGCCTGCTCAGTGAAGAGGGCTCACAGCAATCGCGCACCCGTGCGCTGGTCGATGCGCTCGATCTGGCCCTCGACCCTGAAAAAGGCGAGGGCGATCCCATGGCCGCGCTGCGCATCGAGTGTTTCGACATCAGCCACACGGCCGGCGAGGCCACCCAGGCTTCTTGCGTGGTCTACGAAGGCCACAAGATGCAATCGGCCCAATACCGTCGCTACAACATCGAGGGCATCACCCCGGGCGACGACTACGCCGCCATGAAGCAGGTGCTGATGCGGCGATACGGCGGTGGCAAGCTCGAACGCATGCCCGACCTGGTGCTGGTCGATGGCGGCAAGGGCCAGATCTCCATGGCACGCGAAGTGTTCGAGAGCCTGGGCCTGGGGCTGGAGTTGCTGGTGGGTGTGGAAAAAGGTGAGGGTCGCAAGGTGGGCCTGGAAGAGCTGGTCTTTGCCGATGGTCGCCCCAAGCTGCAACTGGCGCCCACCTCGGCTGCACTGATGCTGGTGGCGCAGATCCGCGATGAGGCGCACCGTTTCGCCATCACCGGCATGCGGGCCAAGCGGGCCAGTGTGCGCACCAGTGGCAGCAAACTCGAAGAAATCCCCGGTGTGGGCCCCAAACGGCGAGCCCG
>JBEGRT010000055.1:0-2897 GCA_041180305.1 Pseudomonadota bacterium | reverse complement strand
GCCCATCGACAGGGTGTCCAGCGGCAGGCCAGCGGCCACCAGCCGGTCGAACAGGGCCCGCAGGCGGTGGTGCGCTGCGCGTTGCGCGGCTTCATCGGCCTCCGGGGCGGGCAGGGCCATCAGCCCACGCAGGCACAGGCGGGGCAGGGCACTCACCTCGCGCGCCAGGGCCAGCAGGCCGGCTTCATCGGCCACCGACAGCCCGTTCTTGCTGTCTTCACCGCTGGTGTTGACCTGCAGCAGCACCTGCAAAGGCGGCAGGTGGGCCGGGCGTTGCTCGCTCAGGCGTTGCGCAATCTTCAGCCGGTCCACACTGTGCACCCAGTCGAACTGCTCGGCCACCGGGCGCGTCTTGTTGCTCTGCAGCGGCCCGATCAGGTGCCATTCGATCTGCGCGCGCACATCGGCCAGCGCCGCGATCTTGTCCAGGGCTTCCTGCACATAGTTTTCGCCGAAGCGGCGCTGCCCGGCGGCAAAGGCTTCGCGCACCGCGTCGGCGTCGAAGGTCTTGCTCACGGCCAGCAAGGTCACGGCGCCTTCGGGGCGTTGATGCGCCGAACAGGCCTGTTGTATCCGCTCGTTCACCCGTTGTAGGTTCTGCTCGATCATCGCGATAATGGTTTTTCTTGTTGGACCCAAGCGCAATCATCCACCATGGACATCACCCAACTGCTGGCGTTCTCTGTGAAGAACAAGGCCTCCGACCTTCACCTCTCGGCCGGCCTGCCTCCCATGATCCGGGTGCATGGCGACGTGCGCCGCATCAATGTCGATCCGCTCGACCACAAGGCGGTGCACGACATGGTGTACGACATCATGAACGATGCCCAGCGCAAGGCCTACGAAGAAACGCTGGAATGCGACTTTTCCTTCGAGATCCAGGGCCTGGCGCGTTTCCGGGTCAACGCCTTCAACCACAACCGGGGTTCGGGCGCGGTGTTCCGCACCATTCCCAGCAAGATCCTGACGCTGGAGCAGCTCAATGCGCCCAAGGTCTTCGCCGACCTGGCCTTGAAGCCGCGCGGCCTCGTGCTGGTCACCGGCCCCACCGGCTCGGGCAAATCGACCACCCTGGCGGGCATGGTCAACCACCTCAACGAGACCGAGTACGGCCACATCCTGACGGTGGAAGACCCCATCGAATTCGTGCACGAATCCAAGAAGTGCCTGATCAACCAGCGCGAGGTGGGCCCGCACACCATGAGCTTTTCCAACGCGCTGCGCTCGGCCCTGCGCGAAGACCCCGACGCCATCCTCGTGGGCGAAATGCGCGACCTGGAAACCATCCGCCTGGCCCTGACGGCCGCCGAAACCGGTCACTTGGTCTTCGGCACCCTGCACACCTCCAGCGCCGCCAAGACCATCGACCGGATCGTCGACGTCTTCCCCGCGGCTGAAAAAGACATGGTGCGCGCCATGCTGTCCGAATCGCTGCAGGCCGTGATCTCGCAGACCTTGTGCAAGACCAAGGACGGCAGTGGCCGTGTGGCCGCCCACGAAATCATGATCGGCACGGCGGCCATCCGCAACCTGATCCGCGAAAACAAGATCGCCCAGATGTACTCGGCCATCCAGACCGGCAACAGCGTGGGCATGCAGACGCTCGACCAGAACCTGACCGACCTGGTGCGCCGCAACGTGATCTCGCCGGCCGAAGCGCGCGCCAAGGCCAAGTTCCCCGAGAACTTCCCGGGTTGATCCCTCCGCCGGGCGTGTGACGAGTTGCATCATGCCGCGCCCAATCGTGTCTGATCGCGTCACAATGCGGGCATGAAACACCTGTTCGAGCGCATCCTGGGAGGGGCGGGCGCCACGCGTGAGGCCCCCGCGGCCGACGACGAGGGCTACTTCGCCACCCAGTTCATGGAGCGTCCGGAGGCCGTGCGTGCCACGTCGGCCTGGACCGCCCGCGCGCTCGGGGTCGGCGCGCATGCGCTGCCCGCCGACGAAGGCCTGCCCCTGCTGAACCGTGCCTGGGGCAGCGACCATTTCTTTGCCGCCTTGATGCCCGCCGAGCGCGAACAGGTCGGCCGGGTGCTGGAATTCGTCACGGTGCCCGCCGGCCGTGAGCTCATCCACCAGGACGAAAAGGGCGACTACGCCCTCATCATCCTCAGCGGGGTGGTGGCGGTCGATCGCGTGCAGCCCACGGGTGAGCGGGCCCGTCTGGCCGAAGCCCGCGAGGGCGACGTGGTCGGCGAGATGTCGCTGCTCGATGCCGGCGCACGCTTTGCCTCCTGCCTCACCCTCACCCCTTGCCGGCTGGCCGTGCTGACCGGCCAGGCCCTCGACGACATGGCCATCGACGATCCCCGCATCGGCATGGCCCTGACCTACAGCCTTGCGCGGCGCCTGTCGCTGCGCACCCGTCAACTCAGTGCCCGACTGGGCGCCTTGCTGGCCAGCCAGGGGCCCACGCCCCGCTGACCGGTTCGTTCTCTGCAGGTGTTTCCATGGAACGCGATCAGGCCTCCAAATTCATCAACGACTTGCTGCGCCTGATGGTCACGCGCGGGGGCTCTGACCTGTTCCTGACCAGCGAGTTTCCGCCTGCCATCAAGGTCGATGGCAAGGTCACCAAGGTGTCGCCCCAGCCGCTCACCCCGCAGCACACCATCGCGCTGGCCCGCGCCATCATGAACGACAAGCAGGCCGCCGAGTTCGAGCGCACCAAAGAGTGCAACTTCGCCATCTCGCCCTCGGGCGTGGGCCGCTTCCGCGTGAACGCCTTCGTGCAGCAAGGCAGCATCGGCATGGTACTGCGCGTGATCCCGCAGCAACTGCCCACCATCGACGGCATGGGCCTGCCCCAGGTTCTCAAAGACGTGGTGGCCCAAAAGCGCGGGCTGGTCATCCTGGTGGGCGCCACGGGCTCGGGCAAATCGACCACGCTGGCG
>JBEGRT010000054.1:0-4195 GCA_041180305.1 Pseudomonadota bacterium | reverse complement strand
GGAAGTACACATTGGGGATCACGAAGGCCGTCAGGTACTGCTGGCCGGTGAACTCGATCGTGCGGCTGGGCAGGGTCAGGGTGATGGCCTTGCCTTCCGAGCCGTCGATCTGCTCGGGGCTGACGCTGCGCATGAAGGCCAGCGTGCGGTCGATGCGGGCCTGCAGGTCGGCGAAGCTGGTTTCGGTGTCGTCGAACTTGGGGTTGTCGATGCCGGCCAGGCGGGCCACGCCCCCCTTGGCCATGTCGCAGGCGATCTGCACCTGCTTGACCAGCGGGAACATGTCAGGGAACAGGCGGGCCTGCAGGAACGCTGCGGGGTCGATCTTGCGCGCCTCGCAGTGCGCGGCGCCTTTGGCCAGCACCTGAGACAGGGCCTGCAGGGTGTTGCTCACGCCGGGCACGAAGGCCTGGTACATCGACAGGGGCTGGGTCATCCGAGTGTCTCCACGGTGTCAGGCCACATGGCCAGGCCGCCAGCCTAGCGGATCTGGCACCCGGCTGTCAGACCGTGTCGAGAATGTCCCGCAGCTCGTCTTCCCAGGTGGCCAGTTCCTGCTCGCCCACGAACAGCCAGTTCAGGGCGGCTTCGCCATGCTGCAGCCATTCGGCGTCGTCGGGCAAACCTTCGTGGCGGCGCATCAGGCGTTCGGCCACCAGGCCGGCCGCGATCAGGTTGATCACGTCGGCATCGGCGGCCTCGCCCTTGCGCAGCAGGTCGAGGTCGTGGTGCAGGCGGATGGCCGACGACACCAGCGGCGACAGCTTCCACACCTTGGCCACCAGCCCGCCCACCACGGCATGGTCGGTCTTGTGGTTGGCGTTTTCGGTGGCGATGAAGGGGCGGTCGATGCGGGCCGCGGCCTCCACCAGCGTGCCGGCATAGCCCTTCACGCTTTGCAGCATCACCGGGAAGCCCACGTGGCAGAACAGGCCGTAGGTCTGGGCCACGTCGGCGTGGATGCCGGGCATGGCCTTGGACAGGTACACCATGGCGGCCGAGCGCTTGGCCGAGCGCTCCCAGAAACGCTGCATGCTGGGGTTGTTGGGCACCTTGATGGCGCCAGAGGCCAGGAACCGGGTCATGATGGCCGCGCTCTCGTCCAGGCCCAGCACGTTCAGGGCAGTGCCCAGGGTCTGCACCGGCACCGTCTGCGCATGGATGGGGCTGTTGGCCGCCTTGATCAGCGTGGCCGACATGGCCACGTCCGACGTGGCAATGCGCGCCACCTCATTGAGATCGGGTTCGGCCTGCGACAAGGCCTCGCGCAGGCGCACGAGCAGCTCGGGGCAAGGCGGGATCTGCAGGGACTGCAGCGTGGCGCTCTTGCGGGCCTGCTCCAGTTCGGTCTGTACGGCGTCCAATCGGGAGGGGGCCAGGGCCTCGGTCATCTTGCACGTTCCTGTCAGGTCTCTACCGGGGCTTTATCGACAGGCGCTGGACAATCTTGAGGGCCGCCCCAGGCCTCAGGTGGCCACAGCCCGCCTCAGCCGGAGGCGCTGTCCCTCGGGCGTCATCGTGAAATTCATCACTTCCCGGGCGGGTTGCCCGTCTGGGGTGTCCACGCCGTCGATGTCGAAATGCGCCAGCAGCATGCCCAGGCACAGCTTCATCTCGACCATGGCCAGGTAGCGGCCGGGGCACACCCGGGGGCCCGCCCCGAAAGGGATCGACACGCGTTTCACACTGGCCTGGCCCTGCTGGGCGGCGGTGTCTTCTTCCAGCCAGCGCTCGGGGCGGAATTCACGGGCGGCCTCGAAGCAGGCATCGCTCAGGCTGTCGTGGCGCGACACGCACCACACCATGGTGCCCGCCTCGATCTGCACGCCCGCCACCACCTGGGGCTTGAGCGCCTCCAGCATGCGAAACGGCGCCACCGGCTTGAGGCGCATGGCCTCGTTGATGCAGGCATCGAGGTAATGCAGCTCGCCCACGGCGTCCATGGTCAGGGCGTCAAAGGGCAGCACCACGCGGCGGGCTTCTTCCACCGCCTTGCGCAGGGCCTCGGGCTGGCGCCACAGCAGGTCGAGCAGCCAGGCCATGGTGTTGGCCGTGGTGTCTTCGCCGGCCAGCAGCATGGTGAACACATTGCCCACCACATCGTTTTCGGTCATGCCGCTGTCGGGGGCTTCGGCGGCCACGATCAGGGCTTCGATCAGGTTGGGCGGCTGGGCGCGGCGGGCCGGGTCAGCCGCCAGGCGGGCACGGGCTTCGCGCATGAACTGCTCGATGGCCTTGACCACCTCGTTCACGCTGCGCTCGAGCACGCGGTCGTCTTCGGTCTTGAAGTAGTGCCACACCGGGAAAATGCTGTTCAGGCGCTTGAACAGCATCGGGAAGATGCGGTCCATGTGCTGCTGCAGGATGTCGCCTTCGGCCTCGATGGTGTTGGTCTCCTGCCCGAAAGCCAGGCCGGTGATCACATCGACCGTGAAACGCATGAGGTCGGTCTGCAAGGGCACGGGCTGCCCGCTGGCGGCTGCTTTGTCCAGGCGGCCACGGAAGCGTTCGGCCACCCGTTTGAGCTGCGGGAAATAGGCGCGGATGTGCGTGGGCGAAAACGCCGCCATCACCATGCGGCGCTGGCGGTGCCAGTGCTCGCCTTCGGCCACGAAAAGGCCCGTGGCCATGCCCAGCTCGCCCATGATGCGGGCCAGCCCGGAGGGGCGACGGAAGCCTTCGGGCCGGTCGCGCATGGCGTGGGCGATCACCTCATGGCTGCTGACCACCAGCACCTCGCGCTGGCCCAGGCGCATGCGGAAGGCCTCGCCGTACTGCTCGGCCCAGCGCTCCATGTCGAGGTGGATGCGGGCGCGATCGAGCTGCAAGGCGTTGCCCACCACCGGCCAGGGGCGTGGCCCCGGCAGGTCTTTGAGGTGGCGCACCGAGGAGGCACTTCCGAGGGTCGAAGCTGTGGTCATGGGGGTTCTCCGCAAGCGCTGCATGATCCCATGACACGAAACAGCCGCCAGCCCGAATGCCCCTGGCTTGCGGGTCAGGCATTCACCAATGCCTTGCTGAAAGGTGTGGCCGCGCCAGGCTCGGTACACTGCGCGCCGTGAACATCCTGCTTGCGCCCATGGAGGGCCTGCTCGACTGCTCGCTCCGCGATGCCCTGACCCGTGTGGGGGGTGTCACGCGGTGTGTCTCCGAATTCATCCGGATCACCGACACGCTGTTGCCCGAGCGGGCCTTCAAGCGCATCGTGCCTGAACTCAACCACGGCGGCCGCACCCCGGCCGGCGTGCCTGTGCGCGCCCAACTGCTGGGCTCGGACGTGGCCTGCATGGCCGACAACGCCGCCAAACTGGCTGGCCTGGGCCCGGAAGGCATCGACCTGAACTTCGGCTGCCCGGCCAAGGTGGTGAACCGTCACGGTGGCGGCGCAGCCCTGCTGCAGACACCCGAGCTGATCCACGACATCGTGCACGCGGTGCGCCGGGCCGTGCCTGCCCATGTGCCCGTGTCGGCCAAGATGCGCCTGGGCTTTCACGACGACAGCCTGGCCGAAACCTGCGCCCAGGCCATCGAGGCCGCAGGCGCCAGCGAGCTGGTGGTGCATGCCCGCACCCGCGCCGATGGCTACCGCCCGCCGGCTTACTGGGATCGCATCGCCGACATCCGCCAGGCCGTGCGCCTGCCTGTGGTGGCCAATGGCGAGATCTGGACGGTGAGCGATGCCCGCCGCTGCCTGCGCGAAAGCGGCTGCACCGACCTGATGCTGGGCCGCGGCATCGTGGCCGACCCGGGGCTGGCACTGGCCATCCGTGCACAGGCCCTGGCGCTGTCAGGTGATGCGCCGCTGAACGATCACCCTTCGGTGCCCTGGGCCGCGGTGGTGCCGCTGCTGCAGCTGTACTGGCAGCTGGTGATCCCGCGCGTGGTGCCCAGGCACCGGGCCGGCCGCATCAAGCAGTGGCTGAACTACCTGCGCCGCACCTACCCCGAGGCCCAAGCCGCCTACATGGACAGCCGCACCCTGAGCGACAGCCGGGACATGCAGGCCTGGCTGGATGGGCTGGGCACGGCCGAGCCGTCGCGACAGCTGGCCTGAAAGGCCTGGCTCGCGTACCATCGCGGGTTCGTTTCCTGATTCCCGCACCGCCCATGGCCATCCAGTGGTTCCCCGGTCACATGCACGTGACCCAGAAAGCCATCAAAGAACGCATCAAGGACATCGATGTCGTCATTGAAT
>JBEGRT010000053.1:0-4154 GCA_041180305.1 Pseudomonadota bacterium | reverse complement strand
CTACCAGGGCTGTGCCGATGCGGGCCTGTGCTACCCGCCGCAAAAGCGCCACTTCAAGCTGACGGTCGAGCAGGGCACCCGCGTGGTGGCCGTGGCCGATGCCGCCGCCACCGATGGCCCGCAGGCCGGGGCTAACCCACAGGGCATGCCTGCGGCTGTGGCACCCCCAACATCCAATGCACCTGCGGCACCCGCCGCACCTGACACGGCCGCTGCAACAGACCCCGACAGTGGCATCGCCGCCGCACTCGCCTCGGGCAGCCTGTGGCGCATCGTGGGCGCCTTCCTGCTGGCCGGGGTGCTGCTCTCGCTCACGCCTTGCGTGCTGCCCATGGTGCCCATCCTGTCGTCCATCATCATTGGCCATGGTCAACAGGTGGGGCGCGGCAAGGGCTTTGCCCTGGCCCTGGCTTATTCACAAGGCATGGCCCTGGTCTACACCGGGCTGGGCGTGGCCGCTGGCCTGCTGGGCCAGGGGCTGGCCGCCTACCTGCAGCACCCCGCGGTGCTGATGGGCTTTGCCGCCCTGATGGTGCTGCTGTCGCTGTCCATGTTCGGCCTGTACGAATTGCGCCTGCCTGCGGCCGTGCAGACCTGGCTGGGCGAAGGCACCAACCGCCTGCCGGGCGGCCAGTTCATCAGCGTGTTCGCCATGGGGGCCGTGTCGGCCCTCGTGGTCAGCCCCTGCGTGTCGGCACCCCTGGCCGGCGCGCTGCTCTACATCAGCCAGACCGGCGATGTGGTGCTGGGCGGCACGGCCCTGTACGCCATGGCCTGGGGCATGAGCGTGCCCCTGCTGCTGGTGGGCCTGTCGGCCGGGCAGCTGCTGCCGCGCACCGGCCCCTGGATGACCGCGGTGAAGGGCGTGTTCGGCGTGCTGATGCTGGGCATGGCCGTGTGGATCGCCCGGCCCGCCTGGCCCTATGTGAAAACGCAGTGGCTGGGCATGCAGGCGCCGGTGGTGGCCCACCAGAGCGCGCTGCCTTTCCAGAAAGTGCGCACGGTGGCCGAGCTCGATGCGGCCCTGGCCCAGGCCCGCCAGGCCGGGCAACCCGTGATGCTCGACTTCTATGCCGACTGGTGCGTGGCCTGCCTGGAAATGGAAGCGCGCACCTTCACCGACCCCGCGGTGCAGGCGGCGCTGGCGCCCGCGCTGATGCTGCAGGCCGACGTGACCGCCAATTCGCCCGACGACCAGGCCCTGCTCAAGCGCTTCGGCCTGTTCGGCCCACCCGGCATCGTCTTCTACAACGCCCAGGGGCAAGAGGTGCCAGCGGCCCAGGTGATCGGCTACCAGGCCCCGGCCAAGTTCCTGCAGGCGCTGAAAAAAGCCGGCCTGTGAGGCCACCCGCGCGTGGGCCAGCGGCGATAATGCGGGCGTGAAGTCAGCCAGACCGCCGCTGGTGCAAGGCCCGAAAGGGTGCACTGGAGGAAGGTCCGGACTGCGCAGGGCGGCGTAGGAGGTAACACCTCTCCACCGCAAGGTGAGGATCAGAGCAACAGAGACGAGTCTCTGGGCCTTGACGAGGCGAAAGCCTCGGCAAAGGCCATTTGAAAGAATGGCTGGGCCCAGAGGGTGAAACGGGCAATCTCTACGCGCAGCAACACCAAATAGGCACACGTTGACCTGGCCCGGGGAGTGTGCGGGTAGGTGGCATCGAGCCGTTCTGGCGACAGGCGGCCCAGAGGAATGGCGGTCACGGCCCACAACGCAAGGCGTGGGCCGCACAGAATCCGGCCTATCGGCTGACTTCACATTTTTCATCCCTCAAGTTGTGGTTTTCTCTGGCCGAAATGCACGCATTGATTGCACGCATTTCTCGGGAGAGCACCATGCTTCGTTTTTCGCCTTCGGCCTTGCGCCTGGGTCTGGCGGCCAGCTGGCTGGCCCTGACGCTGGGCGCCATCGCCGGAGAGGCCCACGGTGCCGATGCCGAAGAGGGCCATGGCAAGCCGGCCGCGAAGGCCTCGGCCAAGGAATCCGCCAAGGAATCTGGCAAAGAGCCGTCCAAGGAGTCAGCGAAAGAAGGCGGCAAGGACGCCCGTGGCGGTGCCCGAGCCGATGTCGAGAAGGCCGGTGAGAAGCCGGTGTCCGCGGGCGTGTCCATGACCGAGCTGCGCGACCTGATCGACCAGAAGATTGCTGAGGTGCGCTCACGCAACGAACCCGCAGCGGTGGTGCGTGTCAGCCCCAAAACACCCCCTGCGCCCCGTGCCCGTGCGAAGGTGACTTCCGGTGAAGGCCCCTCGGGCAACAGCCCGCAGGCCACCGCTGCAGCTGCCGCACACCGTGCTGGTGAACAGGGCCACGATGTGCACTGGGCCTATGCCGGCGACACTGGCCCCGAGAGCTGGGGCCGCCTCAAGCCCGAGTTCCAGACCTGCATGCTGGGCAAGCGCCAGAGCCCCATCGACATTCGAGATGGCATCCCGGTGCAACTCGAACCCATCCAGTTCGACTACCGCCCCACGCCCTTCAAGGTCATCGACAACGGTCACACCGTGCAGGTCAATGTCGAGCCGGGCAATGCCATCAATGTGCTGGGCCACCGCTACGAGCTGGTGCAGTTCCATTTCCACCGCCCCAGCGAAGAGCGCCTGAACGGCCGCCAGTTCGACATGGTGGCCCACCTGGTGCACAAGGATGTCGATGGCAAGCTGGCCGTGGTGGCTGTGCTGATCGAGCAGGGCAAGGCCCATCCCGCCGTGCAGCTGGTGTGGAACAGCCTGCCGCTGGAAAAGGGCATGGAGCAGCGTTCGCCCGTGATGATGGATCTGCTGGCCCTCTTGCCCGAAGACCAGCGCTACGTGACCTACATGGGCTCGCTGACCACCCCGCCGTGTACGGAGGGCGTGCTGTGGATGGTGCTCAAGCAGCCGGTGCAGCTCTCGCGCGAACAGATGAATGTGTTCGCCCGCATGTACCCCATGAATGCCCGCCCCATCCAGAATGCGGCCGGCCGCATGGTCAAGGATGGGCAATGAGCCCGGGGTCTGAAGGCTTCAATACACCCGCCCGCCCTTGATCTGGGCGTGGGTGCGGCGGGTCAGTTCGGTGGCCCGGGCCATCTGGGCCATGGCCTGCCCGGCGTGGGCGTGGCAGATCGCCAGGCCCAGGGCGTCGGCCGCATCGTTGTGCGGCTCGCGGGGCAGATTCAGCAGGCGCATCACCATGTGCCGGATCTGGGCCTTGGCCGCATGGCCGTGCCCCACCACAGCCTTCTTCATCTGAAGGGCAGTGTATTCAGCCACGGCGGGCGCCTCGGGGCGTGACAGCAGCCCTGCGATCGCGGCCCCGCGGGCCTGGCCCAGCAGCAGCGTCGATTGCGGGTTCACGTTCACGAACACGATTTCCACCGAGGCTTCTGTGGGCTGGTAGGTGGCCACCACCTCGCGCACGCCTTCAAAGATCAGCTTGAGCCGCCCGGGCAGGTCGCCTTGCGCGGCTTCCTTGGTCTTGATGGTGCCGCTGGCCACGTAAGACAGGCGCGGCCCATCGGCGTCGACCACGCCGAAGCCGGTGACCTGCAGGCCGGGATCGATGCCAAGAATTCTCATCAGGGTTGCGAGCATAACGCTTTGGCAGGCCGATCCCCCCGTGCTTGAGGGGGTGCGAGTTGTCCGGAAACCCTCCCCAGGTGGCATGGCTTTGGCGCATGATCCGGGCTGTCTGCTCTGACAGGGACGGCCCCATGGCGGGTGCCGCAGAAGCAGCTTTCCATGGAGTGCCAACGTGAACAAGACGATCCGGTCCTTGCTGCCCTGGTGCGCGGGCCTGACCCTGACCGTGGGCCTGGGGGCCTGCAGCGAGCGCCTGAGCCTGGCGCCCGCGGGCGAAAGCAGCAAGCAGGTGGCCACCGAAGCCGCCGCCAGCGCTGCCGAACCGGCCGAAGACCTGCAAGTGGCCACCTTGCCTGAAGCCCCGGCGGTCGACGATGCCTCCCGGCTTGAATACGAAACCATGGAAGAGCGCTACATGGCCGACACCAACGCCCAGTGGGGCGTGCAGGCCACCACGGGCTCGTCGGTGGGCGACAACGTGGCGGCGCAGGTGGTGAGTGACCCCGAGCGCTCGCCCATGAACGCCACGGGCCCGGCCAATGGCAACACCTGGCGCAACCTGCACGATGCCGAGGGCCTGGACTGGATCACCG
>JBEGRT010000052.1:0-2893 GCA_041180305.1 Pseudomonadota bacterium | reverse complement strand
GACATGGCCAAGCAGGGCATCTACGACCAGCGCGGCCTGCGCATCATCAAGCGCGTGCGTTGCCACGTGAACCCCACCGACAACGAGTGCCGCACCCGCGCCGAGATCGACTGGTGACCGGCTGAGCGCCCCGCCCAAGAAAAAGGCCCGCTGGACGCGGGCCTTTCCTTGTCTCCTCGTGTACCGAGGCGTGTCGGTGAGCTTCAGCTCACTCGATTTCGTTCTTGCTGGCGCACTCGGCGTCAGAGGGGTTCACGCTGCAGCGAGCCTTCTTCATGATGTTCAGGGTCTGCTTGTTGTACATGCCCTGCTTGGCGATGTCGATGCGCGATTCACGCAGCATCAGCACATACTTCGGCACGTTCTCTGGCGGCAGGTCGTCCCAGGTGGCGGCGGGGATGCCCTTTTCCGCCGTGCTGATCAGGCCCATGGCCCGGTCGAACTGGTTGAACCAGAAGGTGCGCGACTTTTCGCCAAAGCCTTCGGGCATCTTGCTGCGGTTGAAGGCCATCTGCACGGTCGGGATCATGACCGGGAAGCGGCCGATGCCGCCCTTGCTGCCAATGCCCTTGTAGAGCTCCAGGGGCTTGTAGGCCACAGCCGGCAGGGTGACCATGTCGACGAAACCGTTGTTGAAGCGGGGGCCGATGTTGGTCACGTCGACCGACACGGGCTGTGCGCCGATGCGCTGGATCATGGCGCCCTGGGCCTTGTCGTAGTCGAAGGCCGCGATCTTCTTGCCCGACAGGGCTTCAACCGAGTTCCAGGTGCGGTCACGCACGATGGGGTAGGCAGCGCCCAGCGGGAAGATGCCGCCGATTTCGTAGTTGCCTTCGATCATCAGCTTGCCGCCAGCGGGGCTGGAGAACACCTGAATGACCTTGCGGACCACGTCGTAGCTGCCGGGCAGGTCGATCTTGTTGTTGCGCACCACGGTGGCCGAACCGATCGAGTCCATCGAAGTGGACACCGAGTTGAACGGCTTGATGCGGAACGAGGTGGCGATCACGCCATCGCACTGGCCGGCGCGGAAGTCTTCCACGGCCACGCGCTCATCGACATAGCTCTTGAGTTCGAAATCGACACCAGCGGCCTTCTGCATGGCCACGCTGTAGTCGATGGCCATGTTGAAGACATCGCCCGTTTTGCCGGCGACGTCCCAGACGCACAGCAGTTGTTTGGCTTGGGCGGTACCGGCAGCAGCAAACAGCGCAGCGGCGGCGATGGCGAGGGGGCGAATATTCATGGTGATGGGATCCTGAGAGAGCATGAGATGCACGGGGCTTGGCCCGTGCGTATTCAACGCTGAAGCGAATATCCTCAAGGACCGGGCTTACCCTAATGAAATTGCATTCAAACCCGCATTGCGGGAAAACATGGCCCTCGCATCAGGGGTCGATGCGCGTGAAATGAGGCGCGGAAATGGTGCACGTGTCCAGGCCTGTCCAACGTGTCAAGGGCGGGCGGCCCATGTAGAATGCGGGCTGTCTCGAGGAGCGTTGCAAGGTCCGCCCACGCAGTTGGCGCGCGGCCCCAGGCTCGAGACGCATTCCATTGCAACGGCGCTCACCCGCATGTGTCCCTTGGGGTGAGTTTGCAGTTCTTTGCGCGTTGCGCAGCCCGTGCCATGTTGGCACCGCGCTGTGCGGGCGCCTCTGACACTCCCTCATGCGATGCCTGCGGTTTCAGACACCACCTCTGAACCGGAGCTTTTGTCATGAACGCTGTCCTGAAATCCCTGCAAACCGAGCACAAGGGCGTCGACTGTGTCGTCGCCGACATGTCCCTGGCCGACTGGGGCCGCAAGGAACTCACCATCGCCGAGCACGAGATGCCCGCGCTGATGGCCATCCGCCGTGAATACGCCGCCAGCCAGCCTCTCAAGGGCGCCCGCATCACCGGCTCGCTGCACATGACCATCAAGACCGGCGTGCTGGTCGAGACCCTGCAAGCCCTCGGCGCCGAAGTGCGCTGGGCCTCGTGCAACATCTTCTCGACGCAAGACCACGCTGCGGCCGCCCTGGTGGCCAATGGCACCCCCGTGTTCGCCTACAAGGGCGAGTCGCTGGAAGACTACTGGGACTACACCCACCGCATCTTCGATTTCGGCGCCAAGGGCACCGAGGGTGAAGGCCCCAACATGATCCTGGACGATGGCGGCGATGCCACGCTGCTGATGCACCTGGGCAAGAAGGCCGAGACCGATCCGTCCGTGCTGAACAACCCCGGCAGCGACGAAGAGCGCATCCTGTTCGCCGCCATCAAGGCCAAGCTGGCCGAAGACGGCACCTGGTACAGCCGCAAGAGCGCCGAGATCATCGGCGTGACCGAAGAAACCACCACCGGTGTGCACCGCCTGAAGGAAATGTCGGCCAAGGGCACGCTGATGTTCCGCGCCATCAACGTCAACGATTCGGTGACCAAGAGCAAGTTCGACAACCTCTACGGCTGCCGCGAATCGCTGGTCGACTCGATCAAGCGCGCCACCGACGTGATGATTGCCGGCAAAGTGGCCGTGGTGGCCGGTTACGGCGACGTGGGCAAGGGCAGCGCCCAGGCCCTGCGCGCCCTGAGCGCCCAGGTGTGGGTGACCGAGATCGACCCCATCAACGCCCTGCAGGCCGCGATGGAAGGCTACAAGGTCGTGACCATGGAATACGCCGCCGACAAGGCCGACATTTTCGTGACCACCACCGGCAACCGCGATGTGATCACCCACGACCACATGCTGGCCATGAAAGACCAGGCCATCGTCTGCAACATCGGCCACTTCGACAACGAGATCCAGGTCGCCAAGCTCGAAGCCCAGTGCACGTTTGAAGAGATCAAGCCGCAGGTGGACCATGTGATCTTCCCCAGTGTGGATGGCAAGCCGGGCAAGCGCATCATCTTG
>JBEGRT010000051.1:0-3425 GCA_041180305.1 Pseudomonadota bacterium | reverse complement strand
CGCACGAAGCTGCCGCAGTCGACCACGGTCACGAAGGCGCGCATTTCCTGAAACCTGTCCATGCCTCATTGTCCTGAATTTCGGGATGGTGTGTGGCCTTGTGGCTTATTTATCTGTTGATTGAGTGTCAATAAAGTTCATCTCACCGCAGCACGACGCTGCATCAACCCAAGGACAGATCATGAAAGTCACAGTCATCGGCGCCGGCAACATGGGCTCGGCATTCGTCAGGCAACTCACCGGCGCGGGCCATGAGGTCCGCGTGACCGCACGCGACATCGCCAAGGCCAGCCAGCTCGCGGCGGCCCACCCCGGCGCACAGGCCGTGCCCACTGCCGGTGCCGCTCAAGGCGCCGATGTGGTGGTGCTGGCCACGGCCTATGCCGATGCCGTGGGCGCCCTGCAAGCCGTGGGCGACCTGCACGGCAAGGTGGTGGTCGACATCACCAACCCGCTGACCGCCGACTACATGGGCCTGACGCTGGGCCACAGCACCTCGGCAGCCGAAGAAATTGCCAAGGCCGTGCCCGGCGCAGAGATCGTCAAGGGCTTCAACACCTTGTTTGCGCAGGTGCTGGCCGAAGGCGCCGACCTGGGGCAGGGCCGCAAGGCCAGCGTGTTCCTGGCCAGCGACAGCGCACCGGCCCGGCAAAAGGTGGCCGAACTGGCGCAAAGCCTGGGCTTTGAGGTCATTGACGCCGGCGGCCTGAAGAACGCGCGTTATCTGGAGCCCCTGGCGGGGCTGAACATCTACCTGGGTTACGGCGCAGGGCTTGGCACGGCCATCGCTCCGACCTGGGTCCACAAGCGCTGACGGCCTGCCTGAGAAGGACACCCCATGAACACCACCACCCCCGCTGTTTCGCGTCTGCCCAGCCTCTTCATCTCGCATGGCGCACCGACCTTTGCCCTCGAGCCTGGCCTGGCGGGGCCCGCGCTGTCGGCGCTGGGCCTGACCGTGCCCCGCCCCGAGGCGGTGCTGGTGGTGTCCCCCCACTGGATGACGCCCACCCCTCGGGTGGGCACCGTGGACCGACCCGCCACCGTTCATGATTTCGGGGGCTTCGACGCTGCGCTGTACCGGCTGGACTACCCGGTGGCCGGCCACCCGGCCCTGGCTGAGCGGGCCCTGTCCCTGCTGGCCGATGCGGGCTGGGCGCCGCAGGCCGATGCGCGCCGAGGCCTCGACCATGGGGCCTGGGTGCCCTTGCGATACCTGTATCCGCAGGCCGACGTGCCGGTGTTCCAGGTGTCGCTGCCTTCGCGTCTGGATGCGGCAGCAGCGTGGGCCTTGGGCGAGGCGCTGGCCCCCTTGGCGCACGAGGGTGTGCTGATCGTGGGCTCAGGCAGCCTGACGCACAACCTGTACGAGTTCCAGCTCGACCATGACCACGAGGCCGCCTACGCCGCCGAGTTCACGCACTGGGTGCGTGGCGCGGTGATGCGGCGCGACCGGGCGCGCCTGCTGCGCACCTTGACGGACGCACCCCACGCGCAGCGGGCGCACCCCACGCCGGAACATTTCTGGCCGCTGCTGGTGGCCGCCGGTGCCGCCGACCTGGCCCAGCCGGTTCAGGTGATCGATGGCGGCATTGCCCACGGGGTGCTGGCCATGGACGCCTACGCCTTCGGCATGCCGTCCCTGACCCCTTGATGAGAGACCCCTTCATGCACACCGATCTTGTCGTGCAGCGGCCCGATGCCGCCGCTCAAACCCCTGCCGAACTGTTCTTGCTGTTCCATGGCGTGGGCTCGGACGCCGAAGACATGCGCCCTCTGGCGCAGGCTCTGGCGACCCGGCGGCCCGGTGCCTGGGTGGTCAGTGTCTGTGCCCCGCAGCCTTCGTCTTGGGGCGCGGGCTGGCAATGGTTTTCGGTGCAGGGGGTGACCGAGCAGAACCGGCCCGAGCGCGTGGCCGGGGCCTTGCCGGCCTTTCGAGACCGCATCCTGGCGTGGCAGCGCGAGACCGGAGTCCTGGCTGCGCAGACCCGTCTCATCGGCTTTTCGCAAGGGGCCATCATGGCCCTGGCCGCCACACAGGCCGAGGCCCCGTCTGTGGCCGGGCGGGTGATCGCCATCGCGGGGCGCCTGGCCGAACCCGCCGTGCGGGCGCCTGAGGCCACCAGCGTTCACCTGATCCACGGCGAGCACGATGGCGTCATGCCCGTCAGCCTGGCAGCCGATGCCCACCGTCAACTGCAGGCGCTCGGTGCCCGCGTCTGGCTCGATCGCATCGAGGGTCTGGGGCACGGCATCGACGCGCGCGTGCTGCAAGCCATCGCCGCGCGGCTGGACTGAGCCAGGGGCGGGGCCTCGAACAGGGTGGCCACTTCGGCCTTATCCTCCAGCCTCATGCTTTCTGGGCCCGGTCGCCGCAGGCCTTGCCGCGCCCGTTCTCGTCGCCCACTTCGCCCCATGGACAAACTCTTGCTGCCGCAACAGGTGCTGGATCAGCTGACCGACACCCTGCGCCAGGCCGAACACGCCGCGCAGGTGGCCCATGAAACGGCCACGCACGAAGAAAACATCGCTGAAAACAAGTACGACACGCTGGGGCTTGAAGCGGCCTACCTGGCCACGGGCCAGGCGCGTCGCGCAGAGGCCATCCGCCGGGCCATCGCCCTGTGGCGCCAGTTCCGCCCACGCGCCCATGACGCCGGTCAGGGCATTGCGCTGGGTGCGCTGGTCTGCCTGGTTGACGCTGCGGGGCAGCAGCAATGGCTGTTCCTGGGGCCAGACGGGGGCAGCATGAAGCTGGCCTGCGGTGATCAGGCGGTGCAGGTCATCAGCACCGAGGCGCCGCTGGGCCAGGCCCTGCTGGGCAAGTGCGAGGGCGATGAGGTGACGCTGCCCGGTGCGGCTGGCCGGCAGGTGTTCGAGGTGCTGTGGGTGAAGTGAGGCCCGCCGGTCAGGGTGTCTCAGACACCTGGCCACGCCCCACGCTGGGCGCCACGCCGAACCAGCGCTTGTACGCCTGAGAAAAGCTCGACAGGTCGCTGAAGCCCATGTGCTCGGCGATCTGGGTCAATGACAGGGTGCCGTCTTTCAGCAGGCCTTGGGCCTGCTGGCCACGCACTTCGGCCAGCAGCGTGCGGTAGCTCAGGCCCTCTTCCTGCAGACGGCGCTTGAAGGTGCGCTCGCTCAGGCCCAGTGCGCGGGCGGCCTGGGGCAAGGCCGGCATGGCCTGCATGGGCGTGGCGGCCAGGTACTGGCGCAGGCATTCGGCAGTGCCCAGGCGGGCGCGGCGCTTGGCCATCAGCTCGTCGCAGGCACGCTCGCACATGGCCACGGTCACCGGGTTGGCCTGGGGCAGTGGCAGGGCCAGCAGTTGGGCGTCAAAGCACAGGCTGTTGCGGCGTGCGCCGAACTCGGGGCGGATGCCGGCCATGCGTGCCAGCTCGTCCACACAGAGGGCCCCGCGCTCG
>JBEGRT010000050.1:0-6192 GCA_041180305.1 Pseudomonadota bacterium | reverse complement strand
CTTGGGCGTTGCCAAGCGCCAGGGGGGCGACCGCATGCAGGTGTCGTGGCAGGAAAGGCGGGCCACATGACCGCAGCACACGTGCTCAAAGTGGTTGACCAGACCCTCTCCCAACGCCGGTGGCGCCTGGGCTTCGAGGGCGAGCTGGAGGCGCTGTACCTCAACCATGAAGTGCCGCGGCGCATCGGGTATGCCGTGCGCACGGCGGCACTGGCGCTGCTGGTCTACAACCTGTTCCTGTGGGTGGACTGGCTGCTGCTGCCCGATGTGTTCTGGACCGGGGTCACGCTGCGCCTGGGGGTGTTCACACCCGTGGGCATCGCGCTGATCCTGATGAGCCATTTCTTCAGCCAGCCCCTGATGCAGCGCCTGGGCTTCTGGACGGCCGACTGGCTGGTGATGGTCACGTCGCTGGCGGTGGCCGCCTCGGTGCTGTACCTCTCGCACATCAGCCAGAGCCCTCACGCGCTGCTGTACAGCGCCGGGTTGATCGTGGTGCTGCTGTATTGCAACCTGCTGCAGCGGGTGCGGTTCCGCCTGGCCTTGCTGTTTTCAGTGGCCGTGGTGGCCATGCAGGTGCTGGCCACCCTGATGCGTGACCAGCATGGCAACCCGCTGGTGGTGCCTCTGCTGTGCATGGTGGGCTTTGCCACGGTGGCCACGCTGGCCTGCAACTTTGCACTGGAGCGCCAGGTGCGCCATCGCTTCCTGCTCGACCTCAAGGAAAACCAGTTGCTGGGCGAATTGCAGGCCGCACGCGACGAACTGGTGCAGATGTCGCAGACCGATGCCCTCACGGGCCTGGGCAACCGGCAAGCCCTCGACGACTACCTGCGCCAGGTGTGGCGCACCACGCAAGAAGAGCCGCAGGCCGTGTCGCTGCTGCTGATCGAGGTGGATCAGTTGCGCGGCGGGGCCACAGCCGCCAGCCGCCAGGCCATGGATGCCTGTGTGCGCGACGTGGCGCATTTGCTGGCCAGCAGCGTGCGGCCCAAGGACCTGGTGGTGCGCTTTGACGCCCAGACCTTCGCGGCCGTGCTGCCCGATGTGGAAAACATCGAAGCCATGGTGGCGGCTGACCGCCTGTTCGATCTGGTGCGTTCGCAGGGCGATCGCCAGCGCTCCAGTGACCCGGGTGGGCCCACCACCATCACCATCGGGGTGGGCACCGCCGTGCCTTCGGATGCGGGCAGCTCGCCCGACAGCCTGATCGCTCGCGCTCAGCGTGCGCTGGCCCGCGCGGTGGTGGCGGGGCGCAACCAGGTCAGTGGCTGAGTGCTGAGCCCGCTCAGGGCTGGCTGGGCGGATCGGGCTGGAAGCCTTGTTCGCGGTAGGCTGACACCACGTCCTGCAGTTTGGCCTGATTGGCCGTGAAGTTCCGGCAATGCCGACACACCAGCCGGTGCTGGGCGGCCCACAGGCGCTCGGACGCCGGCGCTTCGTCCAGCTGGCCTGAGCTCAGTTTGAACACATAGGTCTGGCAGTTCATCATGGCACCACTCCTGCAAACCAGTGCTGGGTCAGGCACAGCTGCAACTGCTTGCGGGCCCGGCTCATGCACTGCCAGTAATCGGCCTTGCTCAGGCCCAAGGTGCTGCACACCTCATCGGTGTCGCACTCCAGCAGTTCCTTCATGCTGAACACGCGGGCGGCCTTGGCCGGCAGGCGGTTCACGCAGGCATCGACCACGGCAAAGAACTGCTCGTTGTGCAGGGTCGATTCAGGGCAGCTCCAGCGAGCCGGGGCGGCGCCCGCCTGCCAGTGGCCGTTGGCATCGAACAGTTCGGCGTCGAGCTCGTCGGCGTCGGTGGCATGCACCAGGCCGCCAGCGCCATCAGCGGTGCCAGTGGCCGCGTGTCGGTACTTGCTGCGCAGCCGGTCGGTGATCTTGTGCTTGAGGATGCCGAACAGATAGGGCCTCACGTCGCTGCTGTTCAGGCGCTCGGCAGGGCTGCTCCACAAGGCGGCCAGGGCGTCCTGCACGGCGTCTTCCGCATCTTCCAGGGGCTGAATGTGCAGGCGTGCAAAGCGCAGCATGGGCCCGCGCCACTGGCGGGCCCACTGGTCCATCGGGGCGGCGGCGTTCATGCGGTGCGCGCCGCGCGGCCCGGCTGTGCAGGCCACCAACGGCCCAGGGCATGTGACAAGGCCAGGCGCCCGGGGCCCTGTGTGGCCACGGCCAGCAGCATCACGGCAAGCATGAGGGGCACCTTGAAGCCCAGGCCCTGCTCGGTGTCGATCTGGTTCCAGCCGGCCCAGCCCAGGTCGAAGTGCACGCTGTAGACCGCCACGAAGGTGATGTACAGCAGGCCCACGGCGGCCAGGCGGCTGCCCAGGCCCAGGATCAGGGCCAGCGACAGCAGGCATTCGCCCCAGCCAGCCATCACCCAGTTCACATCGGCGGGCAGCAGGGCCTGGGGCCAGGGGAACTGCAGGGTGGCGAACCACTCGGGCGCATGCGGGCCTGCGCTGACCTTGGTCCAGGCGGCCAGCAGGAACTCCTGTCCCACCCACAGGCGCAAGGCCAGCAGGCCCAGGTCACTGAGGGTCGGGTTCGGCGGGTTGTTCGGGCTCAGCCGTGTGGCGAGCCAGGAAGGCCAGGAAGTCATCTTTGAGCTCTCCGTAGTAATGCGACTGCCAGCGCGAATCGCGCACGAAGGCGGCGATCAGGTCGCGCCAGGCGTCTTCTCCCAGTTCCCGACGAACTTCCGGAAAATGCGATTCGATCATCTGGCTGGCGCCCAGCCACACCAGGTGGCGGTAGGCGCGCATGCCGCGTTCGTCGTGCCCGGGTGGGATCACGTCGCTGCGGCCTCTCACGTAGTCGTAGAAGGCCTCAGACATGTCAGCTCGCGGTTGAGGGTGGCCAGGTCGGGCAGGTCGTTGTCCCACTCCAGCAGCACAGGGATGCCGTGGCGCTCTTGCAGTGCGCGCGCCATGGCAGCGGTATCGGGCTCCACACCCCGGCTGTGGGTGTCGATGAACAGGTCGAAGCGGGCGTCGAATTCGTGGCCGGCCACGTGCAGGTAGGTCACACGGCCCAGGTCCAGGCGGGCCACGAATTCGGCCAGGTCGTCGGTGCCGTGGTTCTTGCGGTTGACGCTGATGTTGTTGAGGTCGAGCAGGATCTGGCAGTCGGCCCGTTCGGCCACGGCCGCCAGGAAATCGGCCTCGGCCATGTGGCCGGTGTTGCTGTACCAGGTGCTGTTTTCGATGGCCATGCGCCGCCCCAGCCCGTCTTGCACCTGCTCAATGCGACCGGCCACACGGGCCACTTCGGCCGTGGTGAACGGGATGGGGAAGAGGTCGTAGAGCTGGTGCGCATCACCACTGGCGGCCAGGTGGTCGGAGTAGTGCGGCGCACCCAGGGGGCTGCTCAGGTCGTCGATCAGGCCGCGCAGTTCACGCAGGAACTGCGGCGAGATGGGCGAGCTGCCGCCCAGGTTCATCGACACCCCGTGCAGATGAACCGGGCGGCCGCTGGCCAGCAGGGCGTGCAGCGGGCTGCGGTCCCGATGCACCCAGTTCTCGGGCACGACCTCGAAGAAATCGGCCTTGAGGGCCGACAGGTCCCAGTCGGCCATGTCGCGGCGGTAGCCCAGCCCGATCATGTGCAGCAGCTCCTGGCGCTCACACGCTCACTTCTTGCCGCAGGTGGCTTCCTTGTCCTTCTTGCCGCAGCTGGCTTCCTTCTCCTTCTTGCCGCAGCTGTGCTCGGCGGCCGATGCACCGGAGGCCGCAGCCTTGGCGCCCTTGGCCTTCTTCTTGTCGCTCATTTCCTTCTTGCCGCAGCTGCCAGCGCCGCACTTGGCTTCTTCGTGGTGGCCGGCGTAGGCCGAGGTGGCGATGACGGCGGCGGCCAGGGTGGCGAGGGTCTTGATGTTCATGGCGATTTCCTTTGCTCGCTGAGCGGTTGGGTGAGGCACACGACGGTGTGCACAAACTGCTTTACGCGCAGGCCGGGCGGCTGGATGCAGGGCAGGTACCGCCTCGGTGATCTGCGTCATGGGCTGTGTCGTCGGTGCCTCGCAGATCCTGACAGAAATCGCGAAAAAAATGATGTCAGCGTGTGGCGTCGCGCCGACCATAAGGGCAGTGGCCAGGGCGTGGGCCGACCTGCGGGTGCTTGCGGCAGGTGTCAGGGCGCTGGGCATACACCGTGCAGCGGCGAGTGTGCACATCCAGGTAGCGGCAATCGCCATCGGCCCGACGGGCCATCGTGAACAGGCCGGTTTTCTGGTGGTGGCGTTCGATCACGCCAGCCTTCTGCAGGCGCCGCGCGATCAGGCGCTCTTCTTCGTGCTCGGCCTCGAAGGGATCGACCACACCCAGGCGTACCAAGTCGGCCAGGCGCACTTCCAGCGGCATGGTGCAGCAGTTGGCCATGCAGGTGTCGCACAGGCCGTTGCGGTAGCGGGTCCAGGTGTCGAGACGGTCGACGTCGACGATGTGGATCGAAGAGCGCATGAGACGTGGGGCACAGCAAAAAGCCCCTGTCAGGTGACCGACAGGGGCTTGCGCATCTGGAGCGGGAAACGAGGCTCGAACTCGCGACCTCAACCTTGGCAAGGTTGCGCTCTACCAACTGAGCTATTCCCGCGCTGAGGGCGACACTATAGCGCATTTTTTCCTGGTTTCACGCAGGCGAAGCCCCGCTGCGGCCGGGCCGGTGTGCCAAGGCCCGGCGAGCGCAGAACTACTGGCTTTCCCTGAGAAAAGCGCATGCACCCCCGGGTTCACCCGCATCTGGTGATGGCAGGCGTGCCGTGAACGGTCGTTTTCCGCTGAGGCAGGGGGCGAGAGGCGGCCTCGGCCACAGCGCGGCATTTCAGGATGGAACACCTGGGCCTGTCACAGCGCCTGTGTCAGCGTGCCAGTGTTCACAAACGGAGCACTTGGGGGCCCTTGGCCGGCGCATTCAGGGGGCAGAAGCGGGCAAAAGGGTGCCTGAGCACGCTGGCACGGACTTTGAGAAAAGCCGGGCAGCCACCTCCGGCTTGTCCTGCTTTCACCCAGACAGAGGAAGACACATGATCTACGCCAACCCTGGTTCCGCCGCTGCCCCGGTCGCCTTCAAGACCCGTTACGACAACTTCATCAACGGCAAGTTCGTGGCCCCCGTGGGTGGCCAGTACTTCGACGTGATCACCCCGATCAACGGCCGCGTGTACACCCAGGCGGCGCGTTCGACCGAGGCCGACATCGAACTGGCGCTGGATGCTGCCCATGCGGCCAAGGACAAGTGGGCCGCCACCTCGCCCACCGAGCGCTCGAACATCCTGCTCAAGATCGCCGACCGCATCGAGCAGAACGTGGAGAAGCTGGCCTACGCCGAGACCGTGGACAACGGCAAGCCCATCCGCGAAACCCTGAACGCCGACATCCCGCTGTCGGCCGACCACTTCCGCTACTTCGCCGGCTGCCTGCGTGCGCAGGAAGGCTCGATCAGCGAGATCGACGGCAACACCGTGGCCTATCACTTCCACGAGCCGCTGGGCGTGGTCGGCCAGATCATTCCCTGGAACTTCCCCATCCTGATGGCAGCCTGGAAGCTGGCCCCGGCCCTGGGCGCCGGCAACTGCGTGGTGCTCAAGCCAGCCGAGAGCACGCCCATCAGCATCCTGGTGCTGGTCGAGCTGATCGCTGACCTGCTGCCCCCGGGCGTGCTGAACGTGGTCAACGGCTTTGGCCGCGAAGCCGGCATGCCGCTGGCCAACAGCAAGCGCATCGCCAAGATTGCCTTCACCGGCTCGACGGCCACCGGCAAGATCATCGGCCAGGCCGCTGCGGCCAACCTGATCCCGGCCACGCTGGAGCTGGGCGGCAAGAGCCCCAACATCTTCTTTGAAGACGTGATGGCCGCCGACGATGCCTTCCTGGACAAGGCCATCGAAGGCATGGTGCTGTTCGCCTTCAACCAGGGCGAGGTGTGCACCTGCCCGAGCCGTGCCCTGATTCACGAATCGATCTACGACCGCTTCATCGAGAAGGTGCTCAAGCGCGTGGCCGCCATCAAGCAAGGCAGCCCGCTGGACACCGACACCATGATGGGGGCCCAGGCCTCGGCCATGCAGATGGACAAGATCATGTCCTACCTGGCGGTGGGCAAGGAAGAGGGTGCCCAGGTGCTCATTGGTGGCGATGCCGCCCAGCTCAGCGGTGAGCTCTCAGGCGGTTATTACATCCAGCCCA
>JBEGRT010000049.1:0-3636 GCA_041180305.1 Pseudomonadota bacterium | reverse complement strand
GCTTGTCTTCGCCCAGCACCTGCAGGTTGGCGTGGCGCAGAAAGCCGGTGTACAGGGTGATGGCGCGCACGGGCTGCTTGAGGTCGTGGCTGACACCGGCCAGGAACAGGCCCTTGGTGCGTGAGGCGTTTTCTGCGTCGGCCTTGCGGGCGCTCAGGTCTTCGATCAGGCCCTGGTTTTCAAAGCGCAGGCGCATGGTTTCTCGGTGAAGCCGGTTTGTGGCGTGGGCGTAGCTGGCCATGGCCCCCAGGTACACCAGCGACAGGGCGGCCAAAGTGAGCGGCTCGGTGCCACCGGCTCGCAGCATCAGCACCCCATAGGGCAACACGATGGGCAGGGCAAAGGCATAAAACGCCGGCGGCAGGATGGACAGCGGTGTGACCGACACGCCGATCAGGCCTGCCACGAACGAGCCCGCGATCAGCATGTTGAGCGAGCGGGTGGGGTCGAGGTACATCGCCACGAACAGCCCCCAGGTCACGCCCGTGACCACCGACGAGCCCACGAACACCTGCAGCACCAGGGCGTGGCGCTGCTCGGCCTCCAGCCGGGGGCGCACCCAGTGCAGGAAGCCTTCTCGGCCCGCATTGCCCGCCACGGCCAGGGCCAGCCAGGCCGCGATCCAGCCGTCAGGCACCCGACCATGCAGCAACCAGGCACTGACCGCGCACAACAGCGCCATGCCCAGCAAAGGGAAATGGATGTCGTGCACGAAGTACCGGGCGAAGGCGCGCTGTTCGTAGTGCCGCAACGCGTCAGGTGAGGGGGCCGCAGCCATCGAGCGGTGGGTGTTTGTCTTGATAATCACCAATATGCCACCCATCCGCGTCCTGATCGCCGAAGACCACGCCCTGCTGGCCGATGCCCTGCAGCTGCTCTTGAGCACCCAGGCCGACATGCAGTGCCTGGGCGCCGTGCACGATGGGGAACAGGCCCTGGCCCAGGCGCTGGCCCTGCAACCCGATGTGCTGCTGCTCGATCTGGGCCTGCCCCGGCTCGATGGCCTGTCGGTGGTGGGGGCGCTGAAGAACGCCCAGTCGCCCGTGAAGGTGCTGGTGGTGACCGCCCGGCTTGACCCGCAATCGATGCGGGCCGCCCTGAGCCTGGGGGCTGCGGGCTACCTGCCCAAGGACGAACGCAGCGACGAGCTGCTGCTGGCCCTGCGACGCGTGGCCCAGGGCCGCCGCTACATCAGCGATCACATCGCCGAGCTGTTCACGCCAGACACCACGCCCGACACCGACCCGGCGGGCATGCAGGGTGGCGCGGGCAACCCGCTCACGCCCAGCGAGACCACCGTGCTGCAGCTGGTGGGCGAAGGCCTGACCAGCCGCGAGATCAGCGCCCGGCTGGCGATTTCAGAGGCAACGGCCCGCAAGCACCGCGAAAACATCCGCCGCAAGCTGGGCGTGCGCAACAGCGCCGAGATGGCGGCTTACGCCATCCGTGTGCGCGGCCATGCCTCACCCCACTGAGCGCTGGCCGCGCCCTCCCTGAGCCCCCTGCGCATGAGGGGGGCGTTGTCGCCTGCACTGGCGACAGCCACGGGCCCCGATCTACGCCCAAAGGCGTACGGTGGTGGGGCCGCCTACGCCCGGCGGTGAATGGTGTTTTTGCGGGGCCTTCCTACGATGGCTGGCAACGACATCAACCCTCAGGTGAGTTCCCATGCGCCCCTCTGTGCCCCACCAACTGATCAAGGACAGCGCCCTGCTGCTGGCACTGGCCCTGGCCGCCTGTGGCGGCGGCGGGGATGCGCTGTCCCCCACCCAGAGCGTGCCCCTGGTGTCGCAAGGCGTGGTGGTCGATGACCAGGGCCTGCCACTGGCCAATGCCCGCATCACGGTGGTGTCAGGCAGCGCGGTCGCAGGCACCGACACGGGTGCCACCACCGACAGCGAAGGGCGCTTCCGGCTGGCACTCGACCCCGCCACGCCCGTGGTGATCCGGGTGGACAAGGGCGGCTATGCCAGCGGCTTGCGGGCCGCCCAGGTCGCATCACAAAACACCACCGTGGCGCAGCGCGTGACGCTGTGGCCGGTGGCCTCGACCCAGACCTTCGACCCCACGCAGGAGGCCGTGCTGCGCGTGCCGGGCTCGACCGCGCGGGTGACCTTGCCGCCCAATGCCCTGGTGCGTGACGACGGCCAGCCCCTGAACGGCCCCGTCACGGTGGCCCTGACCCCGGTGGACCCGGCCGCCAACATCCGGCAGATGCCCGGCCTGATGGTCGATGCCGGCAGCGGCGAACCCATCGAGTCGCTCGGGGCGCTGGGCGTGAGCTTCACCGACGCCAGTGGCGCGCCGCTGAACCTGGCCAGTGGCCAGCAGGCCACGGTGCGCATCGCGGCCACGCCCGCCGCGGGTGCCACGCTGCCGGCCAGCTACCCGCTGTACCACCTGAACGAGACCACCGGCCGCTGGGTGCAGGAAGGCATGGCCCAGCTGGGCACCGATGCAGCCACCGGGCAGCGCTATTACGAAGGCCTCGTGAGCCACTTCAGCTGGTGGAACGCCGACCAGGTGTACTCGCGCACCACACTGACCCTGGGGGCCACCACCGCCGGGGCCACCTGCACCTTGCCCACGGGCACCCACGTGGTGGCCCAGGGCGTGGACTACAACGGCCTGAGCCAGGCCGCCAGCGGGCAGGTGTTCGTGCGGGCAGATTCGCGCGTGCAGCTGTCGCTGCTGGACAGCGCCGGGCAGGTGCTCGACACCCTGGAAGCGCGCTCAGGCGCCCCCGGTGGTGCAACCGGCCTGAGCCGCTGCCTGACCGCCCCGCCCGATGTGACCGTGGGTGGACGCGTGACCGTGAGCAGCGGCCAGCTGTCGAACTACCGCGTGCAGCTGACGGGGGCTGCGATCGTGCCTGTGACCCTGCGCATCGGGGCCGATGGCCGCTACAGCACCGCCTTGCCCGGCCAGCGCGGCACGGTGAACGCCCGGCTGGTGGCCACCACCTCGCGCGGCACGCCAGACACCACCGTGAGCGGCCAGGTGGCCGACACCGCCCTGACCCTGCCCGACCTGAACGTGGCCGACACCCAGGGCGACCTGAGCGGCTGCGTGCAAGGCTGGGCAGGCTATCGCCGCAGCCAGGTCACCGTCAGCGTGTTCCGTGGCAGCACCCTGCTGAGCAGCCAGGTGCTCACGGCCGGCAACTCAGCCTTCGCATTCCGCAACGTGCCGCTCAACAGCACCTTGAGCCTGCGCCTGACCCCACCCGACGCCAGCCTGGCCGAGCGCGAACAGACCGTGGCCGTGGGCAACAGCAGTGTGGCGCTGGGCACCTGCCTGAGCCTGCCTCAAGGGCCGCAGGCGCGCATCGAGCTGAGCGGCAGCGGGCTGAGCCGCAGTTTTGACGCCAGCACCAGCACCGCCGACCCGGAATCGGCGATTGCGGCCTATGCCTGGGACTTTGGCGACGGCAGCACCGGCCAGGGCCCGACGGCCAGCCACACCTACGCCAGCGCTGGCAGCTACACCGCCCGCCTGACCGTGACCGACGCCCTGGGCCAGCAAAGCAGCACCACGGTGCCGGCCCTCATCACCCAGGGCAACCTGGTGGGCCTGGCCGCCAGCCGCCAGGTGGCCTCGGGCGAACTGCACACCTGCTACATCAACAGCCAGGGC
>JBEGRT010000048.1:0-5128 GCA_041180305.1 Pseudomonadota bacterium | reverse complement strand
GTGCTTGCTCACGTTGTACACGCCCATGTTGGGCGCGTTGAGCAGGCCGGCCATCGAGGCCACGTTGACGATGTGACCACGCCATTGCGGGTCAGCCTGCGCGGCGGCCAGCATCAGCGGGGTGAAGATGCGCACGCCATGGGCCACGCCCATGAGGTTCACGCCCAGCACCCATTCCCAGTCTTTCTGGGTGTGCTCCCAGATCAGGCCGCCTGCGCCCACGCCCGCGTTGTTGACCACCAGGTGCGGGGCGCCAAAGCGCTCCATGCACAGGTCGGCCAGGGCCTGCACGTCTTCGCCACGCGAGACGTCACCGCGCAGCGCTGCCACCTTGGCACCCTGCTTCTTGAGCTCGATCACGGCCGCGTCCAGGGCCTCTGCCTGCACATCGGTCAGGACCAGATTCAGGCCCCGTTGTGCGCCCAGACGGGCCAGTTCCAGCCCGAAGCCGCTGCCAGCGCCGGTGATGACGGCGGTGTGCCCACGCGTCAGTTCAATGCCTTGCATGTGTGTGCTCCTTGCGTGGGTTCAGACCAGCTTGACCAGCTGCTTGCCGAAGTTGCGGCCCTTGAGCAGGCCCAGGAAGGCCTCGGGGGCGCTGGCAATGCCTTGCGCCACCGATTCGCGGAACTTCATGCGGCCCGTGGCCACCAGGGTGCCGAGTTCCTGCATGGCTTCGGGCCACACCTCGGGGTGCTCGCTCACGATGAAACCTTCCACCTTCAGGCGGTTGACCAGGATCAGCGCGGGGTTCTGCAGAGGCGTGGGCTCGCCGTTGTAGCCCGCGATCATCCCGCAGATGGCAACGCGGCCAAAGGCGTTCATGCGCAGCAGCACCGAATCCAGGATCATGCCGCCCACGTTTTCAAAGTAGCCGTCGATGCCATCGGGCGTGGCTTCCTTCAGGGCCTTGTAGAACGAACGAGCGTCGGCGTGGGCCTTGTAGTCGATGCAGGCATCAAAGCCCAGTTCCTTGACCACATAGTCGCACTTGTCAGCGCCACCGGCCACACCCACCACGCGGCAACCACGCACCTTGGCCAGCTGGCCCACCACGCTGCCCACGGCGCCGCTGGCGGCACTGACCACCACGGTTTCTCCGGCCTTGGGCTGGATGATCTTGATCAGGCCATAGAAGGCCGTGACGCCGGGCATGCCCACCGCGCCCAGGTAGGCCGACAGCGGGATGCGCGAGGTGTCGACCTTGCTGAGGGCACCGCGCTGGGTGGCATCGACCACGCTGTATTCCTGCCAGCCGCCCAGGCCCACCACGTGCTCACCCACGGCGAACTTCGCGTGCTTGCTGGCCACCACTTCACCCACGGTGCCACCGATCATCACCTGCCCCAGCGGCTGGGGTTCGGCGTAGCTCTTGCTGTCGTTCATGCGGCCGCGCATGTAGGGGTCGAGCGAGAGGTAGTGGTGGCGAACCAGCACCTGGCCTTCGGCCAGTGAATCGGCCGCAGGCACGGGGGTGCTCACCAGCTTGAAGTTGGAGACGCTGGCTTCGCCCTGGGGGCGGTTGTCCAGCAGGATCTGTTGGTTCATCAGGGTCATGTGAGACTCCTTTCGACAGGGTCGGAAACAGGTTCAGACATTGGATCGGGGCTTGGCCGCCGGGCGCGCTTCGCGGCCGGAAATGGGCAAGGCCCGCAGGAACTTGAAGGTGGCGGTGGCGTGGGCACACAGCTGGCCCTGGGCATCGAGCACACGGCCTTCGGTGAAGGCCATCTTCGCGGTGGCCTGCAGCACACTGCCGCGCACCACCAGGCGGCCCAGGCCGGGCCGCATGAAGCTGGTCTTCATCTCCAGAGTGACCAAGCCGGGCCCACCATCGGGCAGGTGCTTGTGCGGGCTGCGGGCTGCATGCGCCATGGCCACATCCAGCAGCGACATCAGAACGCCGCCATGGGCCACACCGAAGGAATTGGTGTGCAGCTCGTCGCGCACATCGAGCGTGATCTCGGCCTGCCCGTCGTCGTAGAACTGCAGTTCGCAGCCCAGCTGCTCGACAAACGGGATGTGCACGGCGAACGGAATGGCCATGCTCAGCCGCCCACCAGTGCGCTCACGCCGCCATCGACGGCCATGATCTGGCCGGTGATGTGCTTGCCCGCATCTGAGGCGAACAGCAGGGTCAGGCCCTTGAGGTCTTCGTCGTCGCCCAGGCGCTGCAGCGGGGCGTGCGCCGCCATCTTGTCTTCGCCCACCGCCGACAGCAGACCCGCCGTCATCTTGCTGGGGAAGAAGCCCGGCGCGATGGCGTTCACGTTGATGCCATGGCGGCCCCATTCGCAGGCCAGCGCGCGGGTGAAGTTCACCACCGCGCCCTTGCTGGTGTTGTAGGCAATGGTCTGCATGAAGGCGGGGTTGCCGCCCAGGCCCGCGATGCTGGCCACGTTGATGACGCGGCCCGTGCGGCGCGGGATCATGCTGCGCTTGCCCAGGGCCTGCGCCAGCAGGAAGTAGCCGCGCACGTTCAGGTTGAGCACCTTGTCCCAGGCGTCCAGCGGGTGGTCTTCGGCAGGGGCGCCCCAGGTGGCACCGGCGTTGTTGACCAGGATGTCGATGTCGCCGGCCTGTGCCAGGGCTTCGCTGGCCAGGCGGCTGATGTCATCGGGTTGGCCCGCGTCGGCGGCCACGAAGCTGGCGTCGATGCCGGCTGCCTTCAGGCTGGCCACGGCTTCTTCCAGGTCGGCTGCCTTGCGCGAGCTGACGATGACCCGCGCGCCGGCCTCGCCCAGGGCATGGGCCATCTGCAGGCCCAGGCCGCGTGAGCCGCCAGTGACCAGCGCGGTGCGCCCGCTCAGGTCGAAGAGTTGCTGAATGCGTCGAGAGGAACTCATGGAAACGTCCTTGTCAGGTGTCCTGTGGAAAGGCCCGAGGCGACCTCAGACCCAGTAATCCACGACATGGCGCGAAGCGGCCATCTCGCGGATCTGCGCCACCACCTGCTGGTGATGCGGGTGGGGCGCGTACGCGGCCAGAGCGGCCGCATCGGTGAACGTGGAGACCAGCACCACGTCGCAATTGGCTTCAAGCCCGTCGGTCCTGATGCCGACGTCGAATTCATGCATGCCGGGCACCAGGCCCTTGCAGGTGTCCAGCAGGGCCTTGACCTGGGGCGCATTCGCCGGGTCCTTGAGGGTGAACATCACGATGTGGCGCAGCATGGAAAGCTTTCAAACAAAGGGGAAGACCAGGGGTCAGAACCAGTCGGCCTGCGCCTGGGCGCAGGTCATGTCGCGGCGCGAGACCACGCCCAGCCAGGCGTCGATCTTGGGCAGCTCGTAAGAGAAGAAGAAATCGCAGGCGGCCAGCTTGCCTTTCAGGAAGCCCGGGCCCAGCGGCGACGCGCACCATTGCCCGCGTTGCTGCGCGGCCTTGGCGGCCAGGGCCAGCTCCAGCCACACCCAGGCCAGCACCGTGTGCCCGAAGGCCTGCATGTAGCAGGTGGCGTTGGCCAGGGCTTCGTCAGGCTGATTGGTGGCCCAGGCCGCCTTGGTGGCGGCACCAACCTTCTGCAGCGCGCCCGCCAGGGCATTGGCATGCACGGCCAGGCCTTCAACCTGCCCGGCCTGCTGCACGGTGTGGCTGATGCGTTGGGCCAGCACGCTCAGGGCCTTGCCGCCGTTCATCACCACCTTGCGGCCCAGCAGGTCCAGGCCCTGGATGCCGTGCGTGCCTTCGTGGATCATGTTCAGGCGGTTGTCGCGCCAGTATTGCTCGACCGGGAAATCGCGCGTGTAGCCGTAACCGCCATGGATCTGGATGGCCAGCGAGTTGGCCTCTTGCGCCCATTCGCTGGGCCAGCTCTTGGCAATCGGCGTGAGCAGCTCCAGCAGCAGGCCCGCCTGTTCGGCCTGCTCGGGCGTGCCGGTGTGTTCGTCGTCGATCAGCTGGGCACACAGCAGGCCCAGGGCCAGGCCACCTTCCACGATGGCCTTTTGCGCCATCAGCATGCGCTTGACATCGCTGTGCTCGACGATGGGCACCTGCGGGCGCGAGGCGTCTTTGCCACCGGCGCTGGCATGGCGGCCCTGCGGGCGTTGCTGGGCGTAAGCCAGCGAGGCTTCGTAGCCCGCATAGCCCAGCATGGTCGCGCCCAGGCCCACGCCGGTGCGGGCCTCGTTCATCAGCGTGAACATGCACTTCAGGCCTTCGCCTTCCTTGCCGATCAGGTAGCCCACGGCGCCAGCCTGCCCGTTCACCGGGAACTTGCCTTCGCCAAAGTTCAGCAAGGTGTTGACGGTGCCGCGGTAGCCGCACTTGTGGTTCAGGCCGGCCAGGGCCACGTCGTTGCGGGTGCTGGTGATGGTGCCGTCGGCCTTCACCAGCTTGCGCGGCACGATGAACAACGAGATGCCCTTGACACCGGGAATGGTCTTGCCATCGGGCCCGGGGATCTTGGCCAGCACCAGGTGCACGATGTTCTCGCCCATCTCGTGCTCGCCGCCCGAGATCCACATCTTGTTGCCGGTGAGGCGGTGGCGTGGGCCCAGCGGGTCGTCGGCCCAGTGCGTGCCACTGCCATCGCCGGCCACATCGGGCACGGCCTTGGTGGCGATGTCCGACAGGCTGGAGCCCGCCTGGGGCTCGCTCAGGCACATGGTGCCGAAGGTGCGGCCTTCCAGGCCGGGCTTGGCGAACACCTCGATCTGGCGCGGCGTGCCGTGGGCCAAGATGGTGTTGGCATTGCCCCGGGTCAGCATGGGGTAGGCGGCCAGGGCGATCGAGGCCTTGTAGAAAAAGCTCATCGACGCGATCTCGACCACGGTGGGCAGCTGCATGCCGCCCAGGTCCGCGTCCTTGCTGGCCGCCATCAGGCCCGCATCCCCGAAGGCCTGCAGGGCCTTGGGCGTGACCTCGGGCAAGGTCACAGTGGTGCCGTCGAACTCGGGTTCGTGCGTGTCGATCAGGCGGTTGTGCGGGGCGAACTGTTCGGTGGCCAGCTTTTCGCTGAGGTCGAGCACGGCGTCGAAGGTTTCGCGGCTGTGTTCGGCATGTCGCTCGCGCTGGCACAGCTGTTCGGCCTTCAGCCAGTCGTGCAGCAGGAAATCGAGGGTGGCGCGGTGGGTCATGGTCTCACTCGGATCAAGGGTGAATGCAGCAGGGGTGCGACAGAGGA
>JBEGRT010000047.1:0-3273 GCA_041180305.1 Pseudomonadota bacterium | reverse complement strand
GTGGCCGTGGGCACGCACCTCGGCGTAGCCGAACTCACGGGTGTCCGACCAGCTCACTTCGCCGCCCAGTTGCACGGCCATGGTCTGCATGCCGTAGCAGATGCCCAGCACGGGCACGCCCAGGTCCCACACGGCTTGCGGGGCGCGCAGCTGGTGGTCTTCATATGTGGAGGCATGGCTGCCCGACAGGATGATGCCCCTGGGGTTGTACGACTTGATGAAGTCGTCCGACACATCATTCGGGTGGATCTCGCAGTACACGTGGGCTTCGCGCACTCGGCGTGCGATCAGCTGTGTCACCTGGGAGCCGAAATCGAGGATGAGGATCTTGTCGTGCATGGCAGAACTCTGGCGTTGGCGTCAGGCTCCGGCTTGCGGGGCCGGGCTGCTGCGGTAGCGGGAAAAATAGACGAAGGCGATCCAGGCCGCAATGCCCTGGAGCGCCGCGCAGACGAAAAACGGGATGCCCACACGCCAGTCGGCGCGCGGCAGGTGCGAGACAGTGGCCATCAGCGGGCCCGCCATCAGCGGCCCCACCACCGCCGACAGGCTGACGATGGACGCCGCAGCGCCCATGCTCTCACCCTGGGTGGACGCATCGGCCGCGTTGGAGATCATGCTCTGGATGGACGGCTGGATGCCAAAGCCCAGCACATTGCCCAGGGTGATGGCGTACATCATCCAGGGCTCCTTGGCCAGGCCCCACAGGCAGTAGGCCACCACGCTCGACAGCATGCCGACCATGGCCAGGCGCCCCACGCCCAGCTTGCGCTCCAGCGGGCGCATCAGCCCGCCCTGCATCACGGCGGCGGTCATGCCCAGCGCGAACAGCGACATGCCGTTTTCCTTGGGCGTCCAGCCGAACTGCAGGCTGGTGTGCAGCAGCCAGACCGTCTGCATGGTGAACTGCGTGAGCATGGTGCAGGCCAGGGCCCACAGCAAAGGCTCGACACCCTTGAGTTGACGCAGCCGCGCCAAGGCACTGAAGGGCGAACGGAACACGAAGGGGCGGCGGTTTTCAGGCGCCAGCGATTCCGGCAGCACGAAATAGCCGTACACGGCGTTCAGCAAGGCCAGACCACCCGACACCATGAAGGGCAGGCGGTGGTCGTCGTCACCCAGCAGGCCACCGATCACGGGGCCCAGGATGAAGCCGATGCCGAACATGGCCCCCAGCAAGCCGAAGTTGCGGGCGCGCGTTTCGGGTGTGGTGATGTCGGCCACATAGGCATTGGCCACGGCGATGTTGGCGCACAGCATGCCGGCGAACATGCGCACCACCAGCAGCCAGATGAATTCGGTGGCGAAGGCCGTGACAAAGAAATTGATGGCCATGCCCGTCAGGCCGATCAGCAGCACGGGCCGACGCCCGAAGCGATCGCTCAAGGCGCCGAGCACCGGGGCGCTGAAGAACTGCAGCAGGGCAAAGCTGAGCTGGATGGCGCCATACCCCAGTGAAATGGCCGACGGGTCGGCATAGTGCGAAGCCACCAGCTTGGGCAGCACAGGCGCGATCAGACCGATCGACATCATGTCGATCAGCAGCGTGATCATGATGAAGGGCATCGCGGCCTTGCGGCCTGTCACGGCGGTCATCGCGGTCCTGTAAAAAAAGCGGCCCCGCTGGGGGCCGCTTGCCGAGGTGCAGGCACCTCACTCCATGCGGTAGTTCGGCGCTTCCTTGGTGATCTGCACGTCGTGGACGTGGCTCTCACGGATGCCCGCCGCGGTGATCTCGACGAACTCGGCCTTGTTGCGCATGTCTTCGATCGTGCCGCAACCGCAGTAGCCCATCGAGGCCTTCAGGCCGCCGGCCATCTGGTAAATGATGGTGAGGACCGAACCCTTGTAAGGCACACGACCTTCGATGCCTTCGGGCACCAGCTTGTCGTTGTTGGGGTTGGTGGTCTCGTCGTTTTCCTGGAAGTAGCGGTCGGCCGAACCGGCCTTCATGGCGCCGATCGAGCCCATGCCGCGGTAGCTCTTGTAGGAGCGGCCCTGGTACAGGATCACTTCGCCGGGTGCTTCTTCGGTGCCAGCGAACATGCCGCCCATCATCACGGCCGATGCGCCCGCGGCGATGGCCTTGGCGATGTCGCCCGAGTAGCGGATGCCGCCGTCAGCGATCAGGGGCACGCCGGTGCCTTGCAGGGCCGTGGCCACGTTGTCGATGGCGGTGATCTGGGGCACGCCCACGCCCGCGATGATGCGGGTGGTGCAGATGGAGCCGGGGCCGATGCCCACCTTGACGCCATCGGCGCCAGCTTCCACCAGGGCCAGCGCAGCCGCGCCGGTGGCGATGTTGCCGCCGATCACATCGACGTGCGGGAAGTTTTGCTTGACCCAGCGCACGCGCTCGATCACGCCATGGCTGTGCCCGTGTGCGGTGTCCACGATCAGGGCGTCGACACCGGCCTTGACCAGCAGTTCGACGCGCTCTTCGGTGCCCTCACCCACGCCCACCGCAGCGCCCACGCGCAGCTTGCCTTGCGGGTCACGCGCGGCATTGGGGAAGTTGGTCTGCTTGGTGATGTCCTTGACGGTGTACAGGCCACGCAGCTCGTTCTTCTCGTTGACCATGACCACGCGCTCCAGCTTGTGCTGGTGCATCAGGGCCTTGGCCTCGGCCAGCGAGGCGCCGTCCATCACGGTGATCAGGCGCTCGCGCGGTGTCATGATGTCGCGCACAGGCGCATCCAGACGGCTTTCGAAACGCAGGTCACGGCCGGTCACGATGCCGACCACCTTGCCCTCATCGACCACCGGGAAGCCGGAGATGCCGTGCTGACGGCTCAGCTCGATCACGTCGCGAACCTTGACGCCCGACGAAATGGTGATGGGATCACGCAGCACACCCGACTCGTAGCGCTTCACGCGCGCCACCTCGGCAGCCTGTTGCTTGGCCGTGAGGTTCTTGTGGATGATGCCGATGCCGCCTTCCTGGGCGATGGCGATCGCCAGACGGGCTTCCGTGACGGTGTCCATGGCAGCGGACACCAGCGGCAGATTCAATTGGATGTTGCGGGACAGGCGGGTGGCCAGCGAAGTGTCGCGAGGCAACACTTGGGAATAAGCGGGCACCAGCAGCACGTCGTCGAACGTGAGTGCTTTACCAAGCAGGCGCATGAACAGGCTCCAGACGCAAAAGCGGATTATAAGCCAGCCCCGCCGCTTTGCATCCCAGGGAGAAAACGCGTGCAGATTGACACGCATTCGGGGGGCCAGAAAGCTGCACGCCCACTAAACTGCAACCATGCTTCAGACCGCACGCCC
>JBEGRT010000046.1:0-6322 GCA_041180305.1 Pseudomonadota bacterium | reverse complement strand
GTGCCGGCCGAGGCCCACGCCATCGCTCCGGCCAAGCTGCAGGAAATCTTCGGTGCCGATGCGGGCCTGTACATCAACATCACCCGCTATGGCTCGCAGTACATGGTGGTGAGCAGCGAGGCCACGGTGAGCGCCAACGCCAAACTGGTCGACCTCAAGACCGGCACCCTGCTGTGGGAAGGTGCGGCCACCGCATCGACCAGCGAGCAGAACAACAACAGCGGCGGCGGCCTGGTGGGCCTGCTGGTCACGGCTGTGGTCAAGCAGATCATGAACAACGTGACCGACGCCAGCCACGGCCAGGCCGGTGTGGCGTCATATCGGCTCCTGACCCCACGCCCCAATGGCATGCTGCCTGGCCCTCGCCTGGTGGCCGCGCAGCAAGCTGCAACGCCTGGCCGTTGAGCCATGCATTGCGGGCCGGTGCTTGCGCCGGCCGCAGCGCTTGGCGTGACCTGAGCCTCAGGCCGCCTTGCGCAGGGGCCGTCGCTTGCCGGTGGCCGCCAGCACCGTTTGCGGTGGCGTGGCCACATGCCGGGTATGCCGGGGGTTGAGCGCACTGCCCTTGACCAGGGTGGCTGCGCCACACAGTGCCAGCAGGCCGAACACGGGGTGCTGGTTGGCAAAGGCCACCAGGGCCACCACGGCCAGGCCCACACAGGCCAGGGCAGACCACTGCCGTGAGCGGGAACGGAACGACTGCGAACCTTGGGAACCGGTCATCTCGCCTCCTGAGGGGATGTGCGTGAAGGGGCGTGCGCCGAGGAGTGCCGACGCTGCACACCTGCCGTTGTACGCCGTGAAGGATTCACGTGCCCACCGGATAAACCCCTGCGGGTACCCGTTGTTTCGCGGATGGCTTCGTCAGCAGACGTAAAGCTTTTTTCAGGCGCAGCCGGTTCGGAAACGTGGCGTGCCGGCCTGCCGGCAGGCTGGACGCCGGAGGAAACCGCCCATGTCTGCACCCACGCCCATCACCCGACGCCACGCCCTGCAATGGCTGGGCACCGTGCCCTTGTGGAGCGGTTTGCCCGGTTGTGGCGGGGGCGGTGCGCCCAGCGGCGCCCAGCCGCAGTCCGGCGCCGCTGGCAATGGCCGCTTGCAGGCGGCTTCGCTGGGGGTGGGGGCGTCGCTCAATGGCGCCCGCCCGTTTCCAGATGACAACGCCTGGAACCTCGACGTGCGCGCCCTGCCGCGCGACCCGAATTCCGACGCCCTGATCGCCAGCATCGGGCTGGACACCGGCTTGCACCCGGACTTTGGCGCCGGCCTGTACGACGGGCAGCCCATCGGCATTCCCTATGTGGTGGTGTCAGGGCAGCAGGCGCGGGTGCCCATGGTCTGGACGGCCTACGGCGACGAAAGCGATGCCGGCCCCTACCCCGTGCCGCGCGACGCGCCCATCGAAGGCGGCCCCGGCAGCACGGGTGACCGCCATGTGCTGGTGATCGACCGCGACAACGACCGGCTCTACGAGCTGGGCGCCGCCTTTCCCCAGGGCGATGGCAGCTGGCAGGCCAACTGCGGCGCCATCTTCCACCTCGACAGCAACACCGTGCGCCCCACCGCCCAGCGGGGCTGGACCAGCGCCGATGCCGCCGGCCTGCCCATCTTTCCCGGGCTGGCCCGCTATGACGAAGCCCGCCTGGGCCCGGGCGGCATCCGCCATGCGCTGCGCTTCACGGTGGCCCGCACTCGCCGCGCTTTCGTGCCGCCTGCCACCCACTACGCCAGCAGCAACACCAGCACCAGCCTGCCGCCCATGGGCATGCGGGTGCGCCTGAAGGCCAGCTATCAGATCCCCGCCAGCTTTTCCACCGAGGTCAAGGCCATCCTGACCGCCTTGCAGACCCACGGCATGCTGGTGGCCGACAACGGCAGCAACTGGTACATCAGTGGCGCCCCCGACGACCGCTGGGACAACGAGGCCCTGGTCAGTCAGCTGCGCCAGGTCAAGGGCCCGAACTTCGAGGTGGTCGAGATGCAGGAAGTGGTCACCCAGGTGTGAGGCCCTGGTGCGCCAGCAGGCGGCGCATCTGGCCCAGCAGGGCCTGCGCCGAGCGTTGCCAGGTGAACTGCTGCGCCCGGTCGATGCCGCGCTCAATGCGTTGCTGGCGTGCGGCCGGGGGCTCGTTCAGGGCCTGGGCCATGGCCTGGGCCAGGGCGGCCACGTCGTCGGGTGGGCACAGGAAGGCCACATCGCCCGCCACCTCGGGCAGCGAGGTCGTGCTGGAGGTGACCACGGGCACGCCGCAGGCCATGGCTTCGAGCACCGGCATGCCGAAGCCTTCGGCCCAGGTGGGGTACACAAAGGCCGCGCTGTGGCGGATCAGGGCGGGCAGTTCGGCGTCACCCACGCGCTCCAGGAAGCGCACTTCCTGCTGCAGGCCTTCGCGCTGCACCACCTCGAACACGGCCTCGAAAGCGAAATCGCGCTGGCCCACCACCACCAGCGGTGGGCGTGGCCGGGGCAGGCGGGCGTAGGCCTGCACCAGGTTCACGTGGTTCTTGCGGGGCTCCAGGCGGCCCACGATGCACAGGTAGCCGCCCGGCTCCAGGCCCTGGGCCTGCACCAGGTCGGCCCCTTCCGGGCCCGGGTGGAAGCGCTCGGTGTCGACCCCGTTGTGGGTGACAGTGATGCGCTCGGGCGCCGTGCCATAGGCCTGCACCATCGATTGACGTGAGTACTCGCTGACGGTGAAAAGCGCATGAGACCTTCGCAGTGCATCGCGACTCGACAGGCGTGCGAAAGCGGTGAAGGCCTTTGAGAAGAACTGCGGGTGCGTCTCGAACAGCACGTCGTGGATGGTGCACACGCAGGGGCCGGCCGTCCACAGGGGCAGGCGGTATTGCAGGTGGAACAGGTCCAGCCCCAGCTGCTGCTGCAGGCGCGGCAGCTGCCAGGCCAGGCGCACCAGCCCGTTGCGGTGGGGCATGGGCACGCGGTGCACGTTGGGGGCCCCGAAGGCCGGGTGCTCGGCCACCAGGCGCTCGGTGTCGGCCAGCAGCAGGTGGAAATCCAGATCAGGGGCCTGGGCGATGGCCGCTTCGTACAGGCCCAGCAGGTGGCTGCGGCTGCCCTGGAAGATGCCGTCGAAGGTGTGGAAATCGACGCCGATGCGGGGGCGGCGGTGGGGTGTGGGCTGGGGCACGGGTGGCTCAGGGGGGTGTGGCGCGCGCCGTCAGGCCGTGGCCGTGTCGGGCTGCGGGCTGATCACCAGGGTCAGCAGGGCCAGGCTGTGGGCCGGCAGGCTCAGGCGGGTGCCACCCGGCCAGGCGCGGTCGGTGCGCTGCAGGGCCCCGGGCAGGTCGCGGGTGTCGAACAGTTGATCGGTGCTCAGCAGGCTCACGCGGCCGCTGTCGATGCGGTGAGGGCCCAGGTCCAGCTGCAGCTCGGCCGGGTTGGAGGGGTCTTTGTGCAGCACCAGCAGGCGCAGGGTGTCGCCTTCGCGGCAGGCCAGCACCTCGGCCACGGGCAGGTTCTCGGCCGCCGGGGTGAAGCCCAGGGCCGGGGTGTTCACGGTGGGGGCCTGCAGGCTGCAGGGCAGGCGTTGCCCGACCAGGCCTTCGCGGAACAGGGCCAGCACCTGGCCGGTGGGGCGCAGGCGGGCATCAGGGTGCAGGGCGCCGAAAAAGCCGTTGCCCGACAGCGACCAGCCCTGGGCCAGCGCCACGTCGGGCTCCAGCACCAGCTGGCGCAGCAGTTCGGCCAGGGCCAGGCCTCCCGCGGCCGAGAGGGTCAGGCTGTCGCTGCTTCGGCCCAGGCTGAACAGCGCATTGAACTCGGTGATGGCCCAGCGGGGGGTGGCTTGCGGCTGCACGCTGCGCAGGAACTGGGCGGTGGCGGCCAGGTCGGCGCTCAGGCCGCGGCCCGCGGCCATGGCGGCCCAGTACAGCCGGTCTTGCGGGTGTTCGGCGTCCGAGCCGAAGGGCAGGTAGGCGTTGTGCAGGCTGTGGTGGGTCACGCCGTCGATGGGGCTGGCCAGCACCTCCTGCGCAAAACCCGGCAGCGGCGTGGCGGGCACGCCGTGGCGGCGGTCCAGCGTGATCGGCAGCGACAAGGCGATGCCCGGGTCGACCTGGCGCATGGCCTTGGCGAATTCGCGGGCCTTTTGCGCGAAGGCGCGGGCGCTCATCCACAGGCCGGGCTGTTCTTCGGGCTGCAGGTAGGGCTCATTGCCCAGCTCCCACAGGGGCACGCGGGGCAGGCGCTGCCCGGTGCGGCGCGAGGTCAGGCCGGTCACGTTCACGGCCCGCACCCAGTCGGCCGCTTCTGCGGCACTGCCCGAGGCCAGGTTCACCGTGATCAGGGGCTGGGCCCCCAGCTGTTCGCACAGCTCCAGGAACTCTTGCGTGCCCACCAGCGTGGGCTGGAAGCGCCGGGCGTTGGCGTGCTCGTTCAGGCCGCGTTCGCCCAGCAGGCCCATGCCCAGCTTCCAGTGGTAGGTGTCTGACTGCAGGCCGCCGGGGTAGCGCAGGCTGGTGCAGCCCACCTGGGCGGCCAGGCTGGCCATGGCCGGGCGCAGCTGGGCCGCGCTGTCGAACATTTCGTCGCCCCGGTCGACCCAGTGCAGGTTCTGGCCCAGCACGGCGCGGTTCACGGCCACGCCCGCCGTGCGTGGGTCGAGCTGCAGGGCCAGGGTGTTGGCCTGGCCGGTGGCCGGGCGGATGGGCGCCGGTTGCAGCAGGCCTTGCACCTGGGCCACCGGGTTGCCGCCGGCGCCGCAAGCGCCCAGCACCGAACTGCCCAGCAGGGCCCCACTGCGAGACAGCCATTGGCGACGGTTCATGGGCCTCACCCCTTTCGGATGCGCCAGGCCCGGCCCATGAGGTCGAGGCTGGAGGCGGCGCGCGCGCCGAAGTTGCCAGAGGGCCGCACCACGCTGGCCAGTCGGTACAGCAGCCAGCGCAGGCCGAAGCCGCTGACGGTGAACAGGTCGAAGATCCACAGGCCCTGGGGCCCGCGCATCTGGCGGTAGAACTGGCGGGGGCCTTTGAGCGAGGCCAGCAGCACATCGCCTTGCTGCTGCTTCATGCTGGCACCCTGGTAATGGATGATGGAGGCCGCCGGGCTGTAGACCACGCGGTGGCCGGCCAGCTTCAGGCGGTGGCACAGCTCCATGTCTTCCCCGTACATGAAGAAGTCGGGGTTGAACAGCTGGCCGCCGAGCATGGGCGTGCGCAGGATCATGAAGGCGCCGCTGACCCAGTCCACATCGATGTCGGCCGGGGCGTCGTGGTCGAGGTACAGCGGCATGGGGCGCAGGGCACGCGGCAGCAGCTGGTCGAGGAACAGGTAGTGGTTGGCCAGGTTCAGGGCGCGCGGGAAGGCGCCACCGGTCCAGCGCTGCAGGCTGCCATCGGCGTTCAGCAGGCGGCAGCCCATGGCCGCCACATCGGGGCAGGCGTCCATGCGGCGCACCATGGTGCCGATGGCGCCATCGAGCACCACGGTGTCGGGGTTGAGCAGCACCACGTAGCGGCCGGTGCAATAGGGCATGGCCTGGTTGTTGGCCTTGCCGAAGCCCGGGTTGTCGGCATTGGCGATCAGGCGCACCTCGGGGAATTCGGCGCGCACCATCTCGACGCTGCCATCGCGCGAATCGTTGTCGACCACGATGACTTCCATCTGGTCCATGCGCAGGCCGGCCTGGTCGCGCACCGATTGCAGGCAGGCGCGCAGCAGGTCGCGCACCTTCCAGTTGACGATGATGATGGAGGCTTCGATGCTCATGCCTGACCGCCTTCCGGCTGGGGTGTGGCGGCCTCAGGGGCCGGTTCGGCGGGCCGCATGATGACCGACTTGCGGGCCTTGAGCTTGGCGCCTGCGGGCACGTCGTACACGGCCAGGGCGAAGGGGCCCAGCCTGGCGCCATTGCCCACACGGAAGGGGCCCAGCACGGCCGAGCGATAGCCCAGGGTCACGTCGTCACCCAGGATGGGATAGCCCGGGCCGGCCCCGATGTCGATGCTGTTGTCGATGCCGCCGCCGATCTTGGCATCGCCATAGATGGTGGCGCGTGCGCCGATACGGCCGTACAGCACCACGCCACTGGCGTGCGCGATCAGGCAGGCTTCACCGATGTCGGCCGTGGGCGGGATTTCCACCCGCGTGCGGTACAGATTGAACAGGAACAGCAGCCGCCCGGTGTTGCGCCAGCCGCGCAGGAAACAGTAGCGCGAGAGGCGGTACCAGAACAGGGCCTGGTAGGTGGGCATGAGCAGCCAGAACAGGCGCTGCGGCAGCGAGCCCCCGCCATTGGCGGCGAACAGGCGGCGCGCATCGGACGCGATCAGGGCGCGGGTGCGGGCCCAGCTCAGG
>JBEGRT010000045.1:0-4558 GCA_041180305.1 Pseudomonadota bacterium | reverse complement strand
CGGGGCCAGCGCATGGGATACGGCTGGTCGAGCATCCGCGAACCACTGGCCAGCCTCACCTACGACCGACGTTTTGACGTCAGCAAACAGCTGCACGCCGTTGACAGGAGCCGGCAACTGGCAGCGCTCGCATTGGGTTACCCATTGCCCACAACAGCACCGGATTTCGGCATGCAGCCTCCAGCCAACGCCTGGCGCCCTGCTGCAGGCCAGTCTTTCGCGGTGCTGATCCCCTGCGCCAGCCGAGCCGAGAAGCTGTGGCCCCAGGCAGACTGGATATCCCTGGCACGCGACCTCATCGCCAAAGGCCTGAGCGTCACAATCCTGTGGGGCAGCCCGGCCGAAAAGCTTCGGGCAGAAGAAATCGCTGCAGCCACCGGCGCCGTGATCACACCCTTCCTGACTGTGGCCCAGGCATCCGAGATGCTGGCATTCGCCTCCGTGGTGATCGGGCTCGACACTGGCCTGAGCCACATCGCCGCCGCGCGCGGACGCCCCACCGTGGGCATCTACTGCGATCACGAGCCCGGCCTGGCTGGTTTGCGTGGTTCGGGCCCCACCATCAGCCTTGGGGGCAAAGGACAACGCCCAACACTGGCATCGGTGAAGGAAGCCACCGAGGCGGTACTGTCCACCGGATCGCGTCATGAGTGACCTTCGCTCGGGCGCCCCATTGCTCACGCTGGTGATCAATCTGGACCGCTCACCAGAACGCCTGCGCCAGATCGCCGATCGCCTGCAGGCGCAAGGGTTGAACTGGCAGCGCATACCAGCCATTGAGGGCAAGCTGCTGGATCTGGACAATGAGCCCCGCGTTGACCTTGACGGCTACAGGCGACTGCACGGCAAGGGCCTCAATCCCGCCGAGGTCGGCTGCTACCTGTCGCATGCCGCGTGCTGGCAGGCGCTCCTGGCTCACCCGGAGGCCACGCACGCACTGATCCTGGAAGACGACTGCGAGTTCAGCCCCGAATTCCACGCCTTGGTGAAAGAAGCCATGGCCAACCCCGGGCGCTGGGACCTGCTGCGGCTGTCCGGGATCCACCGCGGCACGCCGGTGTCGGTGTCCCCACTCGGGGCCACACACCATCTGGCCGTGATGCTGTCGCGCCAGACCGGTGCGGCCGCCTACATGGTCAACCGCACGGCTGCACAGGCCATGCTCGCACACCTGATCCCGATGCAACTGCCTCTGGATCACGCCTTCAATCGCCCTTGGCTGCTCGGCATTCGCGAACGCATGGTCAGCCCGCTGCCTGCCTGGGCGGATCCGGGCAAACCTTCGACCATCGGCTACGGAGCCCAGGCACATGCCCGGCTTCCCTGGCACCAGCGGCTGAGCACTTATCGGTACCGATTGACCACCGAAGTTCGCCGCATCGTGCACGCCCTCGGTGAACTACTCACCAGCCACTGAAGACACACCAGGATGGAATTCCAGGACACTGCACGCCGCCTCTGGGCCTATGCCAAGCCACAATGGCTCATGCTGGCGGCCACCATGGTCTGTTTCATGGGCAGCGCGGCCATCGAGCCCCTCATCCCCGAACTGTTCAAGCGTCTGCTGGACAGCGGCTTCAAGGCGGGCCTGAGCTACCCGATCTGGGTGGTGCCGGCGGTCATCATCGGCCTGTTCATGGTGCGCGGCTTCCTGTCGTTTGCCGGCACCTACACGATGAACGCGGCCACATCGGACATGGTGCTGGCTCTCCGCCGTGACCTGATGCGGGGCCTGCTGAAAGCCGATGCGCGGCTGTTCACGGCCATCAGCCCGGGCCTGGCCGTGACCAAGATCATCAACGACCCACAGGCGGCTGCCAACGGGCTGGGCGGCTCGGCGGTGGCCGCACTGAAAGACGGGACCACCCTGATCTGCCTGATCGGCTACCTGTTCTACCTGAACTGGCAACTCACGCTCCTGTCTCTGGTGGTCATGCCACTGCTCGGCGTGACCGTGAAGTTCGCCCAAAAGCGCCTGGCCAAGGTCGGCGGCGCCTCGTACGAAGCCCAGCAAGCCCTGGTGGGCACGGTCGACGACAACGCGCGGGCCTGGCGCGTGGTGCGCACCTTCGATGCGGCCGATTTCGAACTGGCTCGCTTCGACCAGCAGGCCAACCACCACCGCCGCATGACCATGAAGACGGTCGTGGCCAGCAACCTCGTCAGTCCGATCACGCAGGTGATCGCGGCCATCGGGGTGGCGCTGATCGTCACGCTGGCATTGATCCAGGCCCAGACCAATGCCAAGACGGTGGGAGACTTCACCGCCTTCATCATGGCCATGCTGCTGGCGATCCGGCCCATGCGCACCGTGACCGACCTGTACCAGCCCATCTACGGCGCCCTGATCACGGCCCGTGGTGCATTCGAGTTGATCAACGCGCCGACGGAACCCGATCACGGCACTCGCGAGCTGGCACAGTGCCAAGGCGACATCCGCTTCGACGATGTGACCCTGCAGTACGAAGGCGCCACCACCCCTGCCCTGGCCGGACTGAAGCTGCACATCCAGCCCGGGCAGACCGTGGCCCTGGTTGGCGCCTCCGGGGCCGGGAAAAGCACCGTGGTCAGCGCCCTGCTGCGTTTCGCCAATCCTGATCAGGGACAGATCCTCCTGGACGGCACGCCCATCCACGAACTGCAGCTCAAGAACCTGCGCCGGCACTTTGCGGTGGTCTCGCAAGACATCGTGCTGTTCGACGGCAGCATTGCGGCCAACGTGGCCTACGCCAGCCCACAAGGCGTAGACCGTGCGAAGGTCGAACGCTGCCTGCGCGCAGCCAACCTGTGGAACCATGTGCAGAGCCTGCCGGAAGGCATGGACGCCAACATCGGCACGAACGGCGGCAAGCTGTCTGGCGGACAACGCCAGCGCCTGGCCATTGCCCGCGCCCTGTACCGGGATGCGGCCATCTGGATCTTCGACGAAGCCACCTCGGCGCTTGACTCCGAGTCGGAAGCCATCGTCCAGCAGTCGATCGAGGAACTTCGGCACGCCAAGACCCTGATCCTGATCGCGCACCGCCTGAGCACCATCCGCAACGCCGATGTGATCTGCGTGATGATGGAAGGCCGCATCGTGGAACAAGGCGACCATGTCAGCCTGATGGCCGCTGGCGGCATCTACGCCAACATGGTGAAGATCCAATCGGCGCACTGACGTCAACCCTGACGCCTTTGTTGTTCACAGCCCACTGAGCCCGCGTTACCATGCGGGGATCTGTTTTCACTGGCTGAGACGCGCCCGCCCCCATGGCAGAAACCACCTTCGCCGACGTGCCTGGCCCGCTGTCTGGCGTGGCCCGTGTGCTGGTCAATGCCGGCAAGCTGGAAGCCCGCACCGCCGAAGAGCTCACCCGTGCCGCCCGTGAGCAGCGCAAGAATTTCGTCTCGACGCTGCTGTCCACCGGCAAGATCAAGCCCGACGAACTGGCGCACACCCTGTCCACCGCCCTGTCGGTGCCCCTGCTTGATCTGTCGGCCATCGACCTGCAGCGCCTGCCGCAAGGCGTGATCGACGGCAAGCTGTCGGCCCAGTACCAGGTGCTGGTGCTGTCCAAGCGCGGCAGCCGCCTGTTCGTGGCCGGGGCCGATCCCACCGATCAAGAAGCCATCGAACGCATCAAGTTCGCCACCCAGCTCACGCCCGAGTGGGTGCTGGTCGAGCATGACAAGCTGGTCAAGGCGCTGGAGGGGGTCACCAGCAGCGCGGCCGAACAGCTCAATGCACTGACCAGCGAAGAGTTCGAGTTCGACGTCACGGACGACGCCTCGGCGCCGGAATCCACACAAGAACTCAGTGCCGACGTCGAAGACGCGCCTGTGGTGAAGTTCCTGCAGAAGATGCTGATTGACGCCATCAATGCGCGCGCGTCCGACCTGCACTTCGAGCCCTACGAATACAACTACCGGGTGCGCTTCCGTGTCGACGGTGAATTGCGCGAGATCACGCAGCCGCCAATTGCCATCAAGGACAAGCTGGCTTCGCGCATCAAGGTGATCTCCAAGCTGGACATCGCGGAAAAGCGCGTGCCGCAAGACGGCCGCATGAAGCTGAAGTTCGGCACCAAGGCCATCGACTTCCGCGTCAGCACGCTGCCCACGCTGTTTGGCGAAAAGATCGTGATCCGGATCCTCGACCCGTCCAGCGCCAAGCTGGGCATCGAGGCCCTGGGCTATGAGCCCGAAGAAAAGGCGCGGCTGCTCGATGCCATCAAGCGGCCTTACGGCATGGTGCTGGTCACGGGCCCCACGGGCTCGGGCAAGACCGTGTCCTTGTACACCTGCCTGAACATCCTGAACCAGCCGGGGGTGAACATCGCCACCGTGGAAGACCCTGCAGAAATCAACCTGCCAGGCATCAACCAGGTGAACGTGAACGATCGGGCCGGCATGAATTTCGCGGTGGCCCTCAAGGCCTTCCTGCGCCAGGATCCGGACATCATCATGGTCTGTGAAATCCGCGATCTGGAAACGGCTGACATCGCCTTCTATGAAGATCTGAATTGCAAAATTGTGATGTCCAGTCTGGTAATGTTATATGGTATGACGTATCTTT
>JBEGRT010000044.1:0-5378 GCA_041180305.1 Pseudomonadota bacterium | reverse complement strand
CTCCTGCGAGGCGGTGGCCGTGACTGCTCAGCGCGGCGACTTGATGGCGCGCCAGCCGATGTCGGTGCGGTACTGCATGACATCGAAGTGGATGCCGCGCATGTACTCGTAGGCACGCTGTTGCGCCAGCTTGGCCGAATCGCCCAGCGCGGTCACGCACAGCACGCGGCCACCGCTGGTGAGGGTGTCGCCCTGATCGTTGGGCACCGTGCCCGCATGGAACACCATGGCGTCGTCGGCATCGGCGGGCAGGCCGGTGATCACATCGCCCTTCTTCGGGTCGAGCGGGTAGCCGCCGGCAGCCATGACCACGCCCAGCGCGAAGCGGCGGTCCCATTGCAGCTCGATCTGGTCGAGCGTGCCATCGGTGGCCGCCAGCATCACATCGACCAGGTCGCTCTTGAGGCGCATCATGATCGGCTGGGTTTCCGGGTCGCCCATGCGGCAGTTGAACTCCAGCGTCTTGGGGTTGCCTGCGGCGTCGATCATCAGGCCGGCGTACAGGAAGCCCGTGAACGGGATGCCATCTTTGGCCATGCCGTCCAGCGTGGGCTGGATGATGTCCTGCATGGCCTTGGCGTACACATTGGGCGTGACCACCGGGGCGGGCGAATACGCGCCCATGCCGCCGGTGTTGGGGCCTTCGTCGGCGTCCTTCAGGCGCTTGTGGTCCTGGCTGGTGGCCAGCACGGTCACGTTCTTGCCGTCGGACATGACGATGAAGCTGGCTTCTTCGCCTTCCAGGAATTCTTCGATCACCACGCGGGCGCCGCCAGCGTTGTGCTGCACGCCCAGCTTGTTGTCCAGCAGCATGAAGTCGATGGCTTCATGCGCTTCTTCCAGGGTCATGGCCACGACCACGCCCTTGCCCGCGGCCAGACCGTCGGCCTTGATGACGATGGGTGCGCCCTTTTCGTTCACATAGGCATGGGCCTGGGCGGCATCGGTGAAGGTGCCGTAGAAGGCCGTGGGGATGCCGTGGCGCTTCATGAAGTCCTTGGCGAAGGCCTTGGAGCTTTCCAGCTGCGCGGCCTTTTGCGTGGGGCCAAAGATGCGCAGGCCACGGGCACGGAATTCGTCGACCACACCGGCGGCCAGCGGGGCTTCGGGGCCCACCACGGTCACGGCAACCTTCTCGGCCTGGGCGAAGTCGGCCAGGGCCTTGACATCGGTGATGGCGATGTTGGTCAGGCGCGGGTCACGGGCGGTGCCGCCATTGCCAGGGGCCACAAAGACCTTCTGGGCCTTGGGCGACTGGGCCAGCTTCCAGGCCAGGGCGTGTTCGCGGCCGCCGGAGCCGATGACGAGAATCTTCATGGTGTGGTCAGTTCAGTTCAGCGTTGTGGAAGACGTCCTGCACGTCGTCCAGGTCTTCCAGCACGTCCAGCAGCTTCTGCATGCGTGCGGCGTCGTCACCTGCCAGCGACACCGGGGTGTCAGCGCGCATGGTCACTTCGGCCATTTCAGGATTCATGCCAGCGCCTTCCAGCGCGGCCTTCACGGCTTCGTAATCGGCCGGGGCGCTCAGCACCTCGACCGAGCCGTCTTCGTGGGTGATCACGTCTTCGGCACCGGCTTCCAGGGCCACTTCCATGACCTTGTCTTCGCTGATGCCAGGGGCGAACAGGAACTGGCCCACGTGCTTGAACTGGAAGGCCACCGAGCCTTCGGTGCCCAGGTTGCCGCCATGCTTGCTGAAGGCGTGGCGCACTTCGGCCACGGTGCGCACGCGGTTGTCGGTCATGCAGTCGACGATGATGGCCGCGCCACCGATGCCGTAGCCCTCGTAGCGGATTTCTTCGTACGTGACCCCGTCGAGGTTGCCCGTGGCCTTGTCGACGTTGCGCTTGATGTTGTCGGCCGGCATGTTGGCCGCCTTGGCCTTTTCGATGGCCAGGCGCAGGCGCGGGTTCATGGCGATGTCGCCGCCACCCTGGCGGGCGGCCACGATGATTTCACGCGTGATGCGGGTCCAGATCTTGCCTCGCTTTTCGTCCTGACGGCCCTTGCGATGCTGGATGTTGGCCCATTTGGAATGTCCTGCCATGGCAGTGTGCTCCGGGAGATGTGTCTGAAACTGGAACGGCCCACGGCGCCCTGCCACTTGTGGGAATGGCAGCGCGCAACGCGTGGGGGGACCCGGCCTGAAGCTGGGTGATACTGCGATTTTACCCGCCCCCTGATGGCGGGGCCTGACCGACATGGAGATCAACGCATGGCCGACCCCATCCTCGTGGCCCGACACGGCGACACCGAGTGCCACCTGCTGCCCGCCCTGACCAACCGACACGGCCTGATCACCGGCGCCACCGGCACCGGCAAGACCATCACCTTGCAGAGCCTGGCCGAGAGCCTGTCGAAGATCGGAGTGCCCGTGTTCATGGCCGACATCAAGGGTGACCTGACCGGCATCAGCCAGGTGGGCAGCCTGTCGCCCAAGGTGGCCAGCATCCTGAAAGAGCGCGGTCTCGAAGCGCCCGAGCCCCTGGCCTGCCCCACCACCCTGTGGGACGTGTTCGGTGAACAGGGCCACCCCGTGCGTGCCACCGTGTCGGACATGGGCCCCCTGCTGCTGTCGCGCATGCTGGGCCTGAACGACACCCAGGAAGGCGTGCTGCAGCTGGTGTTCAAGATCGCCGACGACAACGGCCTGCTGCTGCTCGACCTCAAAGACCTGCGGGCCATGCTGCAGCACGTGGGCGACAACGCCAAGACCTTCACCACCGAATACGGCAACATCAGCGCCGCCAGCGTGGGCGCCATCCAGCGCGGCCTGCTGCAGATCGAAGAGCAAGGCGGCGACAAGTTCTTTGGCGAGCCCATGCTCGACATCAACGACTTCATGCAGACCGAAGGCGGCAAGGGGGTGATCAACATCCTGGCGGCCGACAAGCTGATGAACTCGCCACGGCTGTACGCCACCTTCCTGCTGTGGATGCTGTCCGAGCTGTTCGAGACCCTGCCCGAGGTGGGCGACCTCGACAAGCCCAAGCTGGTGTTCTTCTTCGACGAGGCCCACCTGTTGTTCAAGGATGCGCCCGCCGCGTTGGTCGAACGCATCGAGCTGGTCGTGCGCCTGGTGCGCTCCAAGGGGGTGGGCGTGTTCTTCGTGACCCAGAACCCGCTGGACGTGCCCGAGACCGTGCTGGGCCAGCTGGGCAACCGCGTGCAGCATGCCCTGCGCGCCTTCACCCCACGTGATCAGAAAGCCGTGAAAAGCGCGGCCGAAACCATGCGCGCCAACCCGGGCCTGGACATCGCCACCGCCATCACCGAACTGGCCGTGGGCGAAGCCCTGATCAGCCTGCTGGACGACAAGGCCCGCCCGGGCATCACCCAGCGCGTGTTCGTGCTGCCCCCGGGCAGCCAGATCGGGCCGATCACGCCCGAGCAGCGCACCAAGCTGCTGCAGAACTCGCTGGTGGCGGGTGTGTACGAAAAAACCGTTGACCGGGAATCGGCCTACGAAAAGCTCAAGGGCCGGGCCGCCGCGGCGCCCAGCGACCCCGCCGAACGCACCGGCAGCCTGCGCGAAGAAGCCGCCAATGCCGTGCGCCGCGGCGCCGGCGAGGCGACCACGGGCGCCGCCACCGAAGCCGTCACCCAGGCAAGCGGTGGCTGGCTGGGCGAAGTGGCAGGCGGCCTGCTCAAGGGCAGCGGCCGCAAGGATTCCATCCTGGAAACGGTGGCCAAGTCGGCCGCGCGCACCATCGGCTCGACCGTGGGCCGCGAGATCATCCGGGGCGTGCTGGGCTCCATCCTGGGCGGCTCGGGCACACGCCGCCGCTGATCAGGCGCCCCACCTGCTGGGGCACCTCCGCCAGACGTGACAAGGGGCGCCATCCGCGCCCCTTTTTCATGCCTGCGCCCTGACCAGGCCCGTGAGCAGCTCAGTGGTGCCCGTCGGTGCGGGCGATTTCCAGCAGGCGATCCACCTCGGCCTTGTGCACCACCGTGTTGCGCTTGTGCCAGCGGCCGATGCCCCACATCACGCCTGCGACGATCAGACCGAACACCGTGATGGCGCCAAAGGCCGACATGCCCAGCTTCACACCCAGCGCATAAAGACCACCAAGCAGGAGGATGCAGGCCTGCTCGTTGAAGTTCTGAACAGCGATCGAGCGGCCAGCCCCCATCAGGTTGTGCCCGCGGTGCTGCAGCAGCGCGTTCATGGGCACGATCAGGAAGCCAGCGGTGGCGCCCATCATGATGAGGAAGGGCACCGCGATGTACAGGTCACGGATCACGTTCAGGCACAGCATGAGCGCGCCCATGGCGATGCCCAGCGGGATCAGGCTGGTGGCCTTGTCCAGTTTCATCATGACCGACGCGAACACGGCACTGGCGGCCGTGCCCAGCACCACCACACCGGCCAGCGATGAGGCCTGCGTGGTGCTGTAACCCAGGGCAGCGGCCGCCCAGGGGAACACGATCACGCGCATATTGCCCGACACGCCCCACACCAGGGTGGTGGTGGCCAGCGAGATCTGACCCAGCTTGTCGTGCCACAGGCGGCTGTTGCATTGCCAGAAATCGGCCATCAACACGCCCAGGCTGCCCGTCATGGGCTGCAGCGGCGCATCGGTGCGCGGAATGCGCAGGTTGAACAGGGCCGCAATGCCGTACAGGATCACCATGGACGCAATGGCCGCCTCCGGTGGGGTGTCCACCCCGGTGTCAATCAGGGGCACATCAAAACCCAGCAGCGCCGAGGAAATCTTCGGGCCGACCAGCTGCCCGCCCAGCAACACGCCCAGGATGATCGAGCCCACGGTCAGGCCTTCGATCCAGCCATTGGCCTTGACCAGTTGCGAGGCCGGCAACAGCTCGGTCAGGATGCCGTATTTGGCCGGCGAGTAAGCCGCAGCGCCCAGACCCACGATGGCGTAAGCCAGCAGCGGGTGACCGCCGAACAGCATCATCAGGCAGCCGACCACCTTGATGCTGTTGGAATAGAACATGACCTTGCCCTTGGGCGCCGAATCGGCGAACGCCCCCACGAACGGCGCCAGGGCCACGTAGAAGAAGGCGAACATGGGGGCCAGTGCGGGCACCTGCCAGGCCGGGGCCTGGGTGGACTTCAGCAGTTCGATGGCAGCGACCAGCAGCGCGTTGTCAGCCAGCGAGCTGAAGAACTGCGCCGCCATGATGGTGTAGAAGCCTTTTTTCATCGGAGACGCAGCAAGTCGACAGCAGGGAGCATGGGAAATCGAGCACCCCGAAAGCGTTCGGACGCCGTCGGAACAAAGGGGGTGTGCCGGGCGCAGGTTATAGCACGACACCCCCCCAAAGAAGGCCTTCAGCCGCGGGGGCGGGAGAACCCGCTGGCAGAATGTCACCATGCCGCGCCCCCTTGAAGCCCTGATCCACCTTGATGC
>JBEGRT010000043.1:0-2870 GCA_041180305.1 Pseudomonadota bacterium | reverse complement strand
TTCGCCATCCACGCAGGCCTGGTCGACCCGGCCCGCATTCCGGACAACGGCGTGGCCGTGGTCCGCATCTGGCAGGCCAACATCCAGAAAACCATCATCGCCCATGTGCCCGTGACCCACGGCCAGGTGCAGGAAACCGGTGACTTCGAACTCGACGGCGTGACCTTCCCGGCCGCCGAGATCGTGCTGGAGTTCATGGACCCCTCTGACGATGGCGACGAAGGTGGTTCGATGTTCCCCACCGGCAACCTGGTCGATGACCTGGAAGTGCCCGGCCTGGGCACTTTCAAGGCCACGATGATCACGGCGGGCATCCCCACCGTGTTTGTCAACGCCACGGACATCGGCTACACCGGCACCGAGCTGCGCGAGCAGATCAACACCGACCCCGAGGCACTCAAGCGCTTCGAGGCCATCCGCGTGGCCGGCGCCCTGCGCATGGGCCTCATCAAGACGCCCGAAGAAGCCGCCACCCGCCAGCACACACCCAAGATCGCCTTCGTGGCACCGCCCACGGCCTACACGGCCTCCAGCGGCAAGACCATCGAAGCCGGTGACGTGGACCTGCTGGTGCGCGCGCTGTCGATGGGCAAGCTGCACCACGCCATGATGGGCACCTGCGCGGTGGCCATCGGCACGGCAGCGGCCATCCCGGGCACGCTGGTGAACCTGGCCGCCGGTGGCGGTGAACGTGAAGCCGTGCGCTTTGGCCACCCCTCGGGCACGCTGCGTGTGGGCGCACAAGCCAAGCAGGTGAATGGCCAGTGGACAGTGACCAAGGCCATCATGAGCCGCAGCGCGCGCATCGTGATGGAAGGCTGGGTGCGCGTGCCGGGCGACAGCTTCTGACGCCCGGGCCGCTCAAGGCGCTTCAAGGCGATGGCTGACCAAGGGTCTGCAGCGCCTTGAGCAGATCGATGCGCGGCGTGGTCACGCCATTGCGCGCATCGGTCACACGCACCCCAGTGGCCTGCAGGCGGCGTATCGTGCCGTCCAGCGTGTCGTTCGGAGCCGCGTTGGTGCCGCGCAGCACCGCAATGGCCCCAGCCACATGGGGCGCGGCCTGTGATGTGCCGCTCATGGAAATGCCCGCTGCCGTGATGGTCGCGCCGGGCGCCAGCAGGCTCAGCACCGGGCTGCTCTGGCTGAAGCAGGTGACCTGGTCGGCCGCCGTGGCGGCATCGCTGCAGGCGCTGAACTTCACGCCACCCACATTGCTGTCGTACACCGCACCCACGCGCACCGCACCGGGCGCACAGGCTGGAGATGCCAGCCCATCCTTGGCCGACGAGTTGCCTGCCGCCACCACCGGGATCACCCCAGCTGCACGTGCATTGGCGAAGGGTGTGGTGGCCCAGGAGCCCGGGCACTCGCCTGCGCTCTTGGTGCTGTCGCCCAGGCTCATGTTCATGGCCACGATGTTGTACTTGGCCTTGTTGGCGATCACCCAGTTGACGGCACGCACCAGGTCATTGGTCATGGCGCCCGATGCAGTGAACACATCCAGCCCGATCAGGCGGGTGGCCGGCGCCACCGCCGCGATGATGCCCGCCACATTGGTGCCGTGGTAGCTGCCGGTGTCGCGGGCGAAATCCGGAAAGGCGATGTCGGAGGCAGCCACCACGCGGCAGGTCGACGGATAGCCCGGCAAGGTGCACTTGCCGAAGGCGTCGCGGGTGTAGTCCAGCCCGCTGTCGAGCACCGCGACCGACGTGCCCTGCCCTTTGTACCCCGAGCCCGACGCATAGGGCTGGTTGATCAGGGGCAGGCTTTGCAGGTCGAGGCGCTGGTGTGCCACGTTGGGGTACACGGCCTTCACATCCGGGTCGCTCAGCAAGGCGGCCAGACCCTGGCTGCTGCGCACCCGCTTGAACGACATGGGCAGACGGTCGAAGTCTTCCAGCAATTCGGCCTGCTTGCCCAGGCGCGCCAGCAACTGCCGCTTGCGCCAACTTCTGCGTTCGCGAGTCTGAGGTTGATCGGCTTCCGCTGCCACGTTGTCGTCGTCCTGGAACTCGACCAGCACATCATTCGACTCGCGACTGAAAAGCTCGTCCAGCCTTGCCATGCGCACCTTGTGGCGAGCACTCAGGTCGAGCCTTTCCATGGCCTGTCGGGCCTGGGACTGCAAGGGTGCCGGCAACGGTGCGGACACCTGCGCATGCGCCTGAAACTGAGCACACCCCATCACGACCAGCGCGGCCAGCGAGACACGACGGAAAGAGGAAGACGGTTTCATGCGCAACTCCATGTGAGACCACTTTCAGGAATATTGGCGCGCACAAACACCAGATGCCAGCGGACCTTCCCTCTTCGCGTTGACCCGCATCGGGCACAAAAAAGCCGCGCGGCCTGTTGGCGGCGCGGCCGAGAGCGGGCATCAAGCCCAACCCTTGCGGTCAGGTCACTGGCAGGTGGTGGTGGCTGCCTTGCCGTTGAAACGGTCCACCAGGTAATCCAGGGCATTGCCCAATTGCAGGGCGCTGAGCACATGGTCACCACCCGTGATGCGCTTGTACTGAACCTTCACGCCGTTGGCGCAGTACTTCGACACCAGCGTGTCCGCATCGGCAATCGGCATCAGCTGGTCAGACGTGCCCTGCCAGATGAACAGCGGGGTCTTGGGCGTGTTGCGACCCATGGTGTTCTCGGCATTGATGGTCTGCATCTCGGGCAGATCCAGGAAGTTGGGATCCTTCAGGTAGGTGGTGCCCTTCTTGTAGGCATACTTCACCAGCAGCTCTGGCTGGCCCGAAGCCGTCCCCCCCAGACAGCGAGTGCCCGCATCCTTGAGGGCTTCCAGGCCAGCCGCCGTGGCGTACTTGTTGGTGTCGATTTCCGGGTAGGCGCGCGACAGGCCCACCACCGCG
>JBEGRT010000042.1:0-3849 GCA_041180305.1 Pseudomonadota bacterium | reverse complement strand
CTTTGTCATGGGCGATCTGGACACCCACGACGACGCTTGCCGGCTGTTGTGCGAGGCCAGTGGCATGCCCTGGCTTTCTGTGGCTTATCGGTTGGCACCGGAGGCGCCGTTTCCTGCGGCGGTGGAAGATGCCTTGGCCAGTGCACGTTGGGCGCTCAAGCACTTGCACACCTTCGGGGCCACGCGTTTGGCCCTGGCAGGGGACAGCGCTGGCGCCAACCTGGCCGCTGTGACGGCGGATGGCCTGGCGCGCGATGGCCAGCCCGTGGTCGCGCAGTTGCTGATCTACCCGGGCACCGACCTGTCGCGCACCTGGCCTTCGCATGAACGCCTGGGACAGGGCTACTTCCTGGACCGTGCCGAGCGGGACCTGTTTTACCGCGCTTACCTGGGCGATGTCGGCGCGCATGCAGCCGACCCTCGGGTGTCGCCCTTGCAAGGCCAGGTGCCCGCGGGACTGGCGCCTGCGCTGGTGGTCACCGCCGGCCACGACATGCTCAAGGACGAAGGGCAGGCCTATGCCCGGCACCTGCAGCAGGCAGGCGTTGCCGTGCAGCCGCTGCACTTTCCTCGCCTGGGGCACGCCTTCATCAACCTGGCCAGCGTGCACCGGGAATCGCGTTCAGCGGTCGAAGGTGTGGCCCGGGCCTGGCGCGCCTTCACTTCCACATCATCCGGGAACTGACCATGAAGCCCCATTCACCACGTGTGCTGATCACGGGCGCCGCCCGCGGCATTGGCGCTGAAACCGCGCGGCAGCTGGCCGCACAAGGCGCGACCCTGGCCCTGGTCGGGCTGGAGGCCGAGCGCCTGGCCGCCCTGGCCCAAGAGCTGGGCCCTCGCCACTGCTGGGCCGAGTGCGATGTCACCGACCAGGCGTCGGTGGAGCGCGCCGTGCACGCAAGCCTGAGCCACCTCGGCGGGCTGGATGTCGTCATCGCCAACGCCGGCATTGCCAGCAACGGCACGGTCGCGGTCAGCCCCGTCGAGGCCCTGGTCAAGACGGTCGAGGTCAACCTGATCGGCGTCATCCGCACCGTGAGCGCCACCCTGCCGGCCCTGACCGACAGCCGGGGCTATGTCTTGCTGGTCTCGTCGGCTGCGGCCTTGAAATCGATGCCGGGCACCTCGGCCTATGCCGCGTCCAAGAGTGGTGTGGATCACTTCGCCAACGCCTTGCGGCTGGAGGTGGCACACAAGGGTGTTGACGTCGGTGTGGTCTACCCCGCCTGGATCGACACCGACCTGGTGCGCGACCAGCGGCGCGAGCTGGCATCGTTCAACGACGCCCTCAAGCAGTTGCCCTGGCCCTTCAATGTGGTCACTTCGGTGGAGGACTGCTCGCGGGCCCTGGTCGATGCCGTGAACAGGCGGCAACGCAAGACGTATGTGCCGGCCGCGCTGGCCCCGGTGGGTGCCGTGCGCCAGTTGTTCATGAGCCCGCTGTGGGAGTTCTTCGTCAAGCGCAAGGCCCGTGTGGCGGTGCCCAAGGTCGAGGCCGAGGTGCGGGCCATCGGGCGCTCGTTCGGCGCCAGCAGCATGGGCCACGCATTGACCGCCAAGCGCCAAGGAGACTGAGATGGGGCAGGCAATGTTTGATCAGCAGGTGGTGTGGATCACGGGCGCGTCCCGTGGCATCGGGGCCGAGCTGGCTCGGGCCTTTGCCGCTCAGGGGGCTCGCCTCATCCTGTCGGCGCCGGCATCCGAGCAAGCCGGTCTGGCGCAGACCCTGGCCGCGTGCCAGCGTCTGAACGTGCCCGGAGGGCAATACCGCATCGAGACGTTCGACCTGACATCCACCGAAGAGGTCGAACAGGCCCACAGCCGCGTCAAGGCCAGCGGGTGGTCGGTGGACGTGCTGGTGCACAACGCCGGCATCACGCACCGATCCATGGCGCTGGAGACCCGCATCGAGGTGGATCGCAAAGTCATGGCCGTGAACTACTTCGGGCCGGTTCAGCTGACCAAGCTGGTGGCGCCCGACATGATCCGGCGTGGGCGCGGCAGCATTGTGGCCGTGGCCAGTGTGCTGGGGCTGATCGCCACGCCGCATCGCTCGGCCTACATCGCGGCCAAACATGCCATGCATGGATTCTTCGAGGCCTTGCGCACCGAGACCCTCGGCCAGGGGCTGCACGTCATGCTGGCCTATCCGGGCTTCGTGAACACCGACATTTCGGTGCATGCGCTCACGGCCCAGGGCGGGCAGCATGGCAAGCAGGACCCGGGGCAGGCCCAGGCCATGCCACCCGAGCAGGTGGCTCAGGCCATTGTCAAAGGGCTGGCCCGGCGCCAGCCACGGCTCTTGATCACGGGCAAGGAGGGCTGGCTGGTGCACCTGCAGCGCCTGGCCCCCAGCCTGGTCACGCGCATCGTGCGGCGCGTGGCGACCACGTGATGCCCGGGCATTCGATGCGCAAGCCCATGACTCTGACCCTGACCCGTGTGCTGGCAGGCGCCGGGCTGGCCACTGTGGCGCTGGCCGGCTACCTGCTGTTCTGGCCCACGGGTGTGCGCCCGGTGGCCTGGCAACCCGACCCTTCGCCCGGCTACACCGGCCCGCATGCCCGCAACGAGCGCCTGGCCCCGTTGCAGCTCAAGGCGCTCACCGCAGGCGCGGGCCCCGAGCACGTGGCCCAGGGGCCGGACGGCTGGTTGTACACCGCGCTGGACAATGGCCACATCGTGCGCCTGCCGCCCGATGGCAGCCGACTGGAGAAGGTGGCCGACACCGGCGGGCGTGTGCTGGGCTTTGACTTCGACCGCGAGGGCCACCTGATCGCAGCCGATGCCTACAAGGGCCTGCTGAGGGTGACGCCGCAAGGCCAGGTGAGCCTGATCACCGACCGGGTGTCGGACACCGATCCCATCGTGTTTGCCGACGCGGTGGCCGTGGCGCCCGATGGCCGCATCTATTTCACCGAAGCCAGCCACCGCTTCCAGCCGGGCCCCTGGGGTGACCCCATGGCCGTCAGCCTGGTCGAGATCCTCGAGCAGCGCGGCAATGGCCGGGTGCTGGTGCATGACCCGGCCACAGGCCGCACCGAGGTGGTGGCCACCGGGCTGGTGTTCGCCAACGGCATCGTGATGACCCACGACGGTCAATCGCTGCTGGTGGCCGAGACCGGGCGCTATCGCGTCTGGCGCATCCCCACGGCCGCGCGCCATCTGGATGTGCGCGTGCCCGGCCACACCGCCCGCGTGGTGCTCGACAACCTGCCGGCTTTTCCTGACAACCTGACGCGGGGCGAGGCGGGCCGTTACTGGCTGGGCCTGCCCAAGCCCCGCAGTGTGCTGGCCGATGCCCTGGCGCCCTGGCCCTTCCTGCGCGCAGCCTCGCTGCGCCTGCCGCATGCGCTGTTGCCGGTGCCCAGGCCTTATGGCCACGCAGTGGCCTTCAACGAGCAGGGCCAGATCCTGGAAGACCTGCAGGACCCCAGTGGCCGTTACCCCGAGGTGACCGGCATCACCGAAGTCCAGGGCACCTTGTACGTGCACAGCCTGGTCGCGCCTGCGTTCGGCATCCTGCACCGTGTGGCGAACAGCGGGCTCCAGTGAGGCATCACCGAGGGGCCTGATCCGCTCACAGGCCTGCGCGTTTCAGGCACCAGCGGAGGGGCCTGTGAGCTGGCACTGCCCGCTGTGGCTGTGTCCCAGCAGCTTGAATGCCTTCACCCCGTGTCTTGCGTGACGATCCTGTGCAGGTTTTTCGCGATATGGTGCCCAGGGCGATGCGGCGGGTTAAGCTCAGCGCGCCGTGCTTGACCCGATGAACGCCATGAACCAACTGATCCTGGGTGACCGCCTGTTCACCATCACGCGCCTGGTGCTGGACCTCACGGGCCGTCA
>JBEGRT010000041.1:0-3281 GCA_041180305.1 Pseudomonadota bacterium | reverse complement strand
CCACCGCAGCGCTGCTGCTGAGCAACGCAAACGCCCATGCCGACATCAGGGTGGGCGCACCGTTTGCCCTGAGCGGCCCGATCAGTGAGCTGGCCAAGGCCATGCGCCAGGGCGCAGAACTGGCGATGAACCAGGTCAACCAGCAAGGCGGTGTGTTGGGTGAGACCTACCGGCTCGAATTTGCAGATACCGCCTGCGACCCGGACAAAGCCGTGGAGGTCGTGCGGCGTTTGATCGAAAGCGCTGGCGCCGTCGCGCTGGTCGGGCCGGTGTGCTCGGGCGTCACGCTGCGCCAGGCGCGCTCGGTGTCGATACCGGCTGGTGTGGTGACGCTGTCGGTGGCCTCAGCATCGTCCCTCATCACCACGCTGGACGACCGGGACTTGGTATTTCGCACGGCAGCGTCGGATGCCGTCAAGGGCCAGGCCATGGCCCAGGTGGCTTTTGACATGGGCGTTCGCACCATCGCCGTCAGCTACGCCAGTGACGCCTACAACACGGGCGTGGCACAGGTCTTTTCCACCGCCTTCAAGGCGCTGGGTGGCCGGGTTACGGTGGACCAGACGCACCAATCGGGACGGTCCGACTACCGCGGCGAGGCGCGTGCGGTGGCCGCTGGGGCGCCGGATCTGGCCCTGTTCGCCTATTACGGCTCTGGCGGTGTGCAGTACCTCAAGGACGCATTGACCGACCAAGGCGTGCGCCGGGTCATTGGCACCGATGGCCTGATGTCCAACGAGTTGGCTGCGGCCCTGAGCGCCGAGCAGCTGGCCCGCCTCACCATCGTGAAAGCCGCCGCCGATACCGAACGGGAGGCCTACAAGCGCTGGCTGGCCTTTGCCAACGCCCACAAGCTCAAGGCCGACGGCCCCTATGTGGCCAACGCCTACGACGCGGCCTTCATGATGGCGCTGGCCATCGAGGCGGCCGGGGCGCCCGATCGGGCCAAGGTGTCGGCCGGCCTGCGCGCCATCGCCGGGCCTGGGGGCTCGCTGATCTATCCGGGTGAGTTCAGCAAGGCCAAAACGCTGCTGAAGCAGGGTGTCAGGATCAACTATGACGGTGCATCCGGGCCGGTCGATTTCGACACCTTCGGCGACGTCGCTGGCCGGGTCAGTGTCAACCGGTTTGTCAATGGCGCGTGGCAAACCACGTTGCTCAAGTAGGCCGGCGCGCCGCGCCAGAGCCACCACGTCATGGCCGCAAATTCCCGATTCTGGTACCGCGCTTCGGTACAGACCAAATACCTGCTGATCACCGTGCCTGTGGCCTTGTGCATGACGATTGGCGGCCATGCCTTCAGGCAATACAACGCCGGTCAACGCGCCCTGCATAACGCGGTCCAGCAGTTCGACGAAGTCGGGCACCGCACCGCCAATGCCCTGTCCACGGAGTATTGGAACTACAACGTGACCCAGGCTCGCGCCATCATGCAGTCGCTGATGCTCATCCCCACCGTGGTGCGTGTGTCCAGTGTCGAGATTGCCCAAGGCCAACGGGTGGCGGGCAGCCCGTTTCAGTTTGAGCACAGCAATCCCGAGCTGGCCACCACCGATCCAGCAGGCCAGCACACCATCGAGTTCCCCATCCGCATCACCAAGGCATCGGTCGCATCAAGCCCCACGCCAGAAACCGTGGGCCTGCTGACCATCAGCTACACCCTGGCCGCGCAGGAAAGGGAAAACACTGCCGTCTTCTACCGCACGATCGTCAGCGCAGCAGCCGGCGCGCTGCTGATCATCTTCGGCGTGACCTACGCGCTCAAGCGCGCCATCCTGAAACCCATCGAAGCGCTTTCGGCCAGTGCCCGGCAGTCAGACGACAACTTCCAGCCGATCCAGCTCAATTCGGGAGACCAGCTCGGGCAGCTGGTCTCCTCGTTCAACGACCTGCGGGCGCGCCACATCGAAAGCACGCGGCTGCTGCAGGCTGCGCGCGATGAGGCCATCGACGCGAACACCGCCAAGTCCCGCTTTCTGGCCATGATGAGCCACGAGCTGCGCACACCGCTGAACGCGGTGATCGGCTACAGCGAGATCCTTCAGGAAGAACTGGCCGAAGACGGCGTCACACCGACCACGATGGCCGACCTGGCCAAGATCAAGTCGGCCGGCAAGCACCTTCTGGAGCTGATCAACAGCGTGCTGGATCTGTCCAAGATCGAAGCCGGCAAGATCGAGCTGGAGATCGGTGAGCTCAGTGTGCAGCAGCTGGTGGACTACGCCACGTCCACCGCCCACCCGCTGATCGAGACCAACGGCAACCGCTTGGTGGTGGAGGTGCCGCCCGACATCGGGACCGTGAGTTCCGACAGCACCCGGCTGCGCCAAGTCCTGCTCAACCTGCTGTCGAATGCCGCCAAATTCACCAAGCATGGCGTGATCACCCTGTCTGCCCGGCGCGAGCTGCCACCCGGCCAGCCCGAGCAACTGGTCCTCGAGGTGCGCGACACCGGCATCGGCATGACGCCCGAGCAGCAAGGCAAACTGTTTCAGGCCTTTGTACAGGCCGATTCGGCCACCACTCGCCAGTACGGCGGCACCGGCCTGGGTCTGGTGATCAGCCGTCGCTTGTGCCAGCTGCTGGGCGGTGACGTGAGCGTGCGCAGTGTGCCCGGACAAGGCAGTTGTTTCACCGCCCGCGTTGCGGTGAATGGCCACGCGCTGACGGCCCCGGCAGATGGCCAAGCAGGAGCCGGGCATGGCCAAGATTCTGCTGGTTGAAGACAATGAGATGAACCGCGAAATGCTCTCGCGCCGGCTCGTGCGCAGAGGCTTTGATGTGGTGATCGCGATGGACGGCCTGCAAGGCGTCGCGATGGCCCGCCAGGAGCGGCCCGACCTGGTCCTGATGGACATGAGCCTGCCCGGCATCGATGGCTGGGAAGCCACGCGCCGGATCAAGGCCGACGTGGCCTTGCAGGCCCTGCCGGTGATCGCGCTGACGGCGCATGCCATGGCAGGCGACCGCGCAGAGGCCTTGGCCGCCGGCTGTGACGAGTTTGACACCAAGCCGGTGGACCTGCCCCGCCTGCTGGACAAGATCAACAGCCTGCTGACCCACAGCGACACCACCCTGCCCGCCGTGGCTGCCAGCCTGCCCGCCTGGAAAGCAGCGCTCGACGCGCTGTGCCGGCGGGCGGGTCTGTCGGACGACCTTCGTGCCGACCTGCAGGTGGTACTGGACGAGGCCTGCGCCAACGTGGTCAAGCATGCCTATCCGCCCGGCCAACCCGGCGCGCTGCGCCTGAGCTTGCGGCATCTGCCAACGGCCATCGAGAT
>JBEGRT010000040.1:0-3224 GCA_041180305.1 Pseudomonadota bacterium | reverse complement strand
CTCCCACTGGAGTGGTGTAGAGCGCCGACCCCACATGCCGACTCATGTACTCATGTGAGCCTCCGGTGGTGGCGGCTCGGCCTTCTTTGTAGTGCCGCAGCGAACAGAACCCTTTACCCATCCAAAGCTGATTCGATGGCCGGCCGCAGAAGCAGGCGGGGAACGGCTCGGCGCGGTTGAGATCATAGAACGCCTGCGCTTCCTTGCCGTAGGGGGCCGTTTCGTCAGGGATCAGCCCCGGGCCCTCAAGGGTGTTCGCGATCCACTCCAGCGCGGCCTCTGGGCCCTTGCCGTGCTTCCATTCGATCCAGGCAGCTTGCATGATCACCAGCAAATCGTGGTGCATGTTTGCCATCTGCTTGACGAAATCAGGCGTATGCCCGCCATTCACTGCTGTCATGTGTTCACTCATGGGGTCTGTCCTGGGGGTTAGGCTGCTTGCTCGACAAGAAGTCGTTCGACAAGATCGCAAGCGTCTTTGACAGTGACGCACTTATCAGCGTCGTCGTCAGGTATCTCGATGGCGAACCTGTTTTCCACCAACATGACGATCTCTATGTCGTCCAGCGAGTCGCATCCCAGGTCAGCCGTGAAACCGCTCTCCAACGTGAAGGCGTCCGCGTTGATGCCCGTTTGCTCGCTGACGATCTGTTTCACGCGGCGCTCGATGTCTTCTCTTGTCATGCTCATTTCGCTTCCTTCTGTTCGGTTTCCAGGGGGTTCAGGGAGGTGGAGGATGGGTGGTGGGGCGGCTGCGCCACTGGAGTGGCTGCAGCACCGGCTTCGAGGGAGGGAGACTTGCCGGTTCGGGCGCCCCACCGAAAACTGGTCAGGCCTGCAGGCGCTCGATGGCGGTGCGGTAGCTCTCGCCGTTCGCGCGCGAGCACTCGGCCTGCTCATGGCGACCTTCGGACGCATGGATAGGCGCGTTCGTCTCGCAGTTCGAGGCGCTGATTTGCAGCTGCGCAACGGCTGCGGCGACCGCTGGCGCGTGATGCAATTTGTCTCGCAGCGCGTAGCCCAGCAGCGGCCACACCTGGCGCACGGCGTCGGCCCTGGCGACCTTGCGGCCGATGTCCGCGTCGAAGTTCTCCGGGCTCGCGCAAGCGCTTGTGCCGGTGATGGTGAAGCCGTTTTTCAAGACCAGCACGCACAGCGTGAGCAGCTGCATGCCTTGCATGGCCGGCGTGTCTCGAAAGGCGCGGTCGGCGGTGGTGTAGTACTCGGCCGCAATGGCCGCCTCGATGTCGGCTGGCGTGACGCGCGGCGCAACGGAGGCGCGCTGCTGAATCTCTTGTTCGATGGTGCTCAAGTCGTTCTCCTGTTGTGGTGGGTGTGCCCGCTGCTGTTCCCGGGCTGGTCAGCGGCTGGCGCGTCAGCCGCGCATGCCGCCCATCAGGAGTTGCACGCCTGCCGTGGCCATGCGCAGGCGCATCGCCTCGATCAACTCAACGGCGGCCTTCTGGTGCACGCGGTCGGGGCGGATCAGTTCGTAGAAGAACGTCACCTTGCCGGCGCCGAAGCGGTACTTGAGGCGGGCCTCCACCTTGTAGGCCTTGATCGCGCTTTCCGTTTCGCCACCAGTGGGCGCAGTCCAGAACACCGGGATGGCAATGGCGAAGCGCTCGAACAACTTCATTGCTTCGACGGTGCCGGCGTCAGCGTCGGCAACGTAGTCCAGGCGCACGCCGCCGCTCTGTAGGCGCACCACCGACTTGATGGCGGTGTCCTGGCGGGCGATGAACTCGGTGGCGAGCTTGTGCATGTCCAGGCTCGTGGGCATGCCTTCCTGCGTGTGGATGTCCTGCTCGTTCGCTTCAATGAACTCGGCGAACTCCACCTGCGAAAACTGTTTCTTGTTCGAGCCGGCCCACACGCCCCACTCGGCGCTCATCGCCGGCTGATAGGTGGCCTTGAGGTCGCGCCAGCCGGGCAGGATCGGCCCGTGGTCGTTGATGACGCCGGTGAAGTCGAGCGCGTAGGTGGCCGGGTTGAAGTTGCACCACACCATCGTGTTTCCGGGCTTGGCGAAGTCCAGCACGTAGCGCGCGAAGCTGTCCAGATCGGCGAACTGCGCGGTGCCCGTTGCGCGGCGCGGTGCCGGTAGCAGCTTCTCGGGGTCGAGGGCTTTGTGCTCCATCGTCTTCGGGTAGGTCAGCACTTCGGCGATGGTTCTCATCTTGGTGTTCACGGTTGCCTTTCGGAGTGGTGGGATAGGTTGGAGGTCAGGCCTCGGCTTCAGCCTTGGGCGCTTGGTACTTCCCGCGGATGTGCGCCGCGAGGTACTTGCCCTTGGACTCGGCCGTGGCCAAGCCTTCGGCCGCCTCGGGAGGCACGTCCCTGTAGAGGTGGGGCGCATGCCCGGCCTTGAACTGCACGGCCAGCGTGCGCGTTGAGGCGTCGTAGCCGTGGGCCACCAGGGCGGCCGAGGTGCACGGGGTGAGGTGGATGGTGGGCGTGGTGGTCATCACACGCTCACCACTTTGACGCCAGCGATGACGGCCAGTGCCTGCAGGATGTCGCCGCCGTAGCAGGAGCCGCTGCCGTAGCCGCCATCGCCCAGCGGCTTGACCTGCCCGTCTTGTGCAAGGGGGGTCTCGTGCTCACGATCGCTCTTGGCGTACAGCCACCAGCAGTCGTTGTCGATGACAGCCACGCATCCGGGGTTGTCGCGGATGATTTTTACGAGGTCTTTCTTCTTCGTTGGCATGGCTGGGCCTTTCAAAGTTGTGGATGTGCGGCCACGTCCAGCGGCCCCACAGGAATGCGGTGGTCAGGCACCGTGGTGTCATCCCAGTCCTCGGGCGGGTGCTCGTCGTCGGCCTCATCGCTCACGGGCATGGGCGTGCCGTGGCCCATGAAGCGGGCGAGTTCGAGGGCGGTGGCGCGCTTGTCCAAGCGGCTGCGGGCGCGGCGGCTCATGCTTCACCTGCCGGGATGCCGAGGGCGTACACCACGCGCGGCTGGATGGCATCGAGTCGCGTGCGCAGCGATGCCCACCACTCGGTGCCGACCTTGGGCTGGGTGGGGAACCTGCCGCTGTAGGGAGCGCGCAGGAACTCGACCAGGGCCAGCGTGTCGCGCAGCAGCAAGGTGATCTCGTCAGCCGCGGGAGGACTGACTTGCACGGAGCCGGGTGCGGGCTCGATGGCATCGGCCTCGCTGGTTTCGATAGAGCGGTCAGCAACGGGTTCGGCTGCGCGTTCTTCGGCGTGCGCTGCCTT
>JBEGRT010000039.1:0-4091 GCA_041180305.1 Pseudomonadota bacterium | reverse complement strand
CTCACCGAAATACAGGCTGGTGCCGTCGGTGTATGCAATGTCCTTTTCACCCGAGCTGGTGGAGAACTTGTCGACGGTCTTGCCGCTGGCGCTCTTGGTGCCGGTCAAGGTCAGAGTGTCGGTCCCGCTGTTACCTGCCACGGCCGTGCCGTTACCGGCGCAGGAGGTGCCCGCGTAGGACACGTATTGCGCTGTGGCGTCGACCGTGCTGGCCGAGGTTTTCACCACCGTCAGGCGGATGCGGTAAGAATTGGCACTGCCTTCCTGAACACAGCCAGACTGGAAGGTGCCCACGTAAGGATCGACGGTGCCGTTCGAGGCGGTGCGGGCGGCGCCGTCACCACCACCACCGCAGGCCGACAGCGCGGTAACGGCCACGACCAGACCCAGGGCGCTCAGGGCGCGCGTGCATTGCTTCATGTTCACAGAATTCTCCACGATACATTGGTTCACAAAGGAGCCCGCAGTGTGATTCAGATGGCTGAACATGCGTTTCCCCCGCAAGGGTGAGCAGGGGGCCAGACACACCCCCTAAACAGGCGACAATCCCCCCATGGCGACCAAGAAACCCAAAGGCCTGGGCATGGGCCTGGAGGCCCTGCTGGGCCCCAAAGTGACCGATGCACCGGCCGCGCCTGAAGGCGCGCCGACCACCATGCGACTCGACCTGATGCAGGCCGGCAAGTACCAGCCGCGCACGCGCATGGACGAGGGCTCGCTCTATGAGCTGGCCGAAAGCATCAAGTCGCAGGGCATCATGCAGCCCATCCTGGTGCGCCCCATCGGGGAAGGCCGCTACGAGATCATCGCCGGTGAGCGTCGCTCGCGCGCGGCCCGCATCGCCGGCCTGACCGAGGTGCCCGTGCTGGTGCGCGAGGTGCCCGACGAGGCCGCCGCTGTCATGGCCCTGATCGAGAACATCCAGCGCGAAGACCTCAACCCGCTGGAAGAGGCCCAGGGCCTGCAGCGCCTGACGCAGGAATTCGGCCTCACGCACGAACAGGCCGCGCAGAGCGTGGGCCGTTCGCGCAGCGCCGCCAGCAACCTGCTGCGCCTGCTGAACCTGGCCGACCCGGTACAGGGCATGCTCATGGCCGGTGACCTCGACATGGGCCATGCCCGCTCGCTGCTGGCCCTGGACAAGGCCCAGCAGATCACCACGGCCCACGAGGTGGTGGCCCGCAAGCTGAACGTGCGCGAAACCGAAAAGCTGGTGGCCAAGGTGCAAGGGCAGGGCCGTCAGGCCCCGCTGCTGCGCGTGAAGGCTGACAAATCGCGCGATGTCGTGCGCCTGGAAGAAGAGCTGTCAGACCTGCTCACGGCGCAGGTTGAGATCAATGTCAAGCGCCGCACCAAGCGGGGTGAGCAGGGCGAGGTGCTGATCCAGTTTGGCAGCCTCGACGAGCTCAACGGCATCATCGACAAGCTGCGCGGCGGTTCAGGCGCACAGTAAGCACTAACTTACAAGGCAACAAACGGCCCATGCAGCGCCTCTGGCCCGCTCCCGCCCTGGGTGTCTGGCTGCTGGCCTGGGTGCTCAGCCGGGCCCTGCACGGCAGTGGCGCGCCCTGGTGGGTGGTGCTGGGCCTGCCGGCCTTGCTGGGGCTGGTGCTGGCGCAATGGCCCCAGGTGGCCGCCACCCGCTGGCGCACCGTGTTCGTGGCTGCGGGCTTTCCGGTGTCGGCCGTGTTGCTGGGCGGGCACCTGGCCCAGGGCATGCCGGCCTGGGGCTGGCTGGTGCCCCTGGCCTTGCTGCTGCTGGCCTACCCCGTGCGGGCCTGGCGCGACGCGCCTTTGTTTCCCACCCCGCCGGATGCCTTGGAAGGCCTGCCGGCGCACGCCCCCTTGCACTTCGGCGCCGCCGTGCTCGATGCCGGCTGCGGCCTGGGCGACGGCCTGATGGCCTTGCGCCGGGCCTACCCCGACACCCGCCTGCACGGCACCGAATGGAGCTGGCCCCTGGCGCTGGCCTGCAAGCTGCGCTGCCCCTGGGCCAGCGTGCGCCGTGGCGACATGTGGGCGCAGGGCTGGCAAGGCTTTGACCTGGTCTACCTGTTCCAGCGCCCGGAAACCATGCCGCAGGCTGTGGCCAAGGCCCGCGCCGAAATGCGGCCGGGCAGCTGGCTGGTCAGCCTGGAGTTCGAAGCCCATGATGGCCGGGGTCACACCCTCCAGCCCACGGCCCGCATCACCCTGCCCGGGGGGCGGCCCGTGTGGCTGTACCGCTGGTGAAGCCCTACACTCAGGGCTTACCCGAAAAGCACGACATGTCCACCACCCCTTTCTCGCCCGATGATTTCCGGGCCGCCATGGGCCAGTTCGCCACTGGTGTCACCATCGTCACGGCCGTGGATGCCGATGGCCACAAGGTGGGCCTGACGGCCAACTCGTTCAATTCGGTGTCGCTGAACCCGCCGCTGGTGCTGTGGAGCCTGTCGAAGCAGTCGGCCTCGATGCCGGCACTGCGCCATGCCAAGGCATGGGCCGTGAACGTGCTGGCGGCCGATCAGCGCCTGCTGGCAGAACGTTTCGCCCGCAAGGGCGTGGACCGTTTCGAGGGCGTGGCCTGGAAATCAGGCCTGAGTGGTGCGCCCCTGATCCAGGGCGCCGTGGCCACCTTCGAGTGCGAACCCCGCAGCCACCACGACGAAGGCGATCACATCATCTTTGTGGGCAAGGTGCTGCATTGCAACCGCCGCCTGGGGGCCTTGCCCCTGGTCTACCACGGCGGCCGCTTCTTCACCGACCTGCCGCTGTGAGCGGTACCGGGCCGCTGGCGTGGGCTCCGGCCTGGCCACTGGCATGGTGGTCCAGCAGCTGCAACAGCTTGGGCACTTCCAGCGGCTTGGTCAGGTAGGTCACGATGCCGCGCTCCCGCGCGGCCTTGAGCTGGTCGGGCATGGCATCGGCCGACAGCCCCGCCTTCGGAACACCCGCCGTGTGGGCGTGCTGGGCCAGGCGGTCGGCCACGTCCAGGCCGTTCATGTCGCCCAGGTGCATGTCCAGCAGCAGCAGGTCAGGCGGCTGACTCAGGGCCATGGTGATGGCCTCGGCGCCATTGAGGGCGACTTCCAGCTGCCATTGCGGCCGCATGCGCACCACCTGGCGCACCAGTTCCACGTTCACGGGGTTGTCTTCGGCGTACAGCAGCCGGCGCATGCGTGGCGGGTCATCCGGGGGCACGGTGCCCAGCAAGGCACCGGTTCCCTGCGGCGGGCGTGCCACATCGGCCACGCCGGAGACCGCGGGCATCGCCACCCAGGGCAACAGCACGCGGAACACCGAGCCCTGGCCCGGCACGCTGCTGACCTCGATGCGGCCATTCATCAGGCCCAGCAGCCGCTTGACGATGACCAGCCCGATGCCGGTGCCTTCCACGCCGCTGCGCTCGGCGCCCAGGCGGTTGAAGGGCTCGAACAGGTGGGCCTGCTGTTCGGGGCTCAGGCCCATGCCGGTGTCGTGGATGGCGAACACCACATGGGGCTTGAGCACCTGCACTTCCACATGCACGCGGCCATTGGGCCGGTTGTACTTGATGGCGTTGCTCAGCAGGTTGACCAGCACCTGACGCAGGCGCACCGGGTCGGCCAGCACCATCAGCGGCGGCGCCGACAGCCCGGGGTGCACCACCACGGCCTCGGCCACGTGGTGACCCAGCTGCAGCTGGGCCTGGGCGGCCTGGTTTTGCACCAGGGCCAGGGCCTCTTCGACGGCGCGCTGCACGGGCACGGCCTGCATCGCCACGGGCATGCAGCCGGCCTCGATGCGCGAGAGGTCGAGCACGTCGCTCATCATGGCCAGCAGGTGGGCGCCGGCGCGCTCGATGTGCTCCACCTTCTGGCGCTGCGCGTCTTGCAGCGGGTGGCGGGGGTCGACGCGCAGCAGCTGGGCAAAGCCCAGCATGGCGTTGAGTGGGGTGCGCAGCTCGTGGCTCATGCGCGAGAGGAACTCGGTCTTGGCCTTGCTGGCCCGCTCGGCGGCACGGGCCGAGCCCAGCGCCTCCTGCATGCGAACACGCTCGCTGACGTCCTCGATCACGGCCACAAACTGTTGCGCGCGGCCTTGTGCATCCTTGAGCAGTACGACGTTGA
>JBEGRT010000038.1:0-2778 GCA_041180305.1 Pseudomonadota bacterium | reverse complement strand
TGCACCGCCTTCTTGATCTCGGGAGCCTTCGTCTTCGCCTCACGCGCCTCAAGGACCTCGTTAACGATCACCATCAAACGATGGTCGCTAACTTGCTCCGCGATGCGCGCGAAATCGTCCGCCGTGACGCCGAAATGCTTCTCCAAGCCCTTCTGCAGAAACTGCTGCTTCTGGGCTCGCCACTCCGGCTTGTTCCATTCCTGCCAGCCTTGACGGCGTGCCAGACGGTCGTGCTCGCGCTGATCATGTAGCTGACGCTGGGCTTTTACGCCCTCGTCCTCGCGGGCCTTGGCCGCTTCCATCAGGTCGTAAACCTGCTGATACGCCGCCGCGCCTGCCTCGTATTGATCCATCAGCGCGTAATAGGTTTCGGGGTCGGTCTGCCGAAGTGAAGGGTCCGGCCGTTGAGGAGCCGGAATTGCACGAAGCGCCATCTCGGCCTGTTGCCGAACGTAGCTGTGCATCTTGGTCACTTCAGCGATCGCAGCATCGGCCTTGGCTTGCGCTTCGGACTCGGCCTTGATCACCGCACTCGCAATGTCGCCCTGCATCTGGCGATGTTGTTTGACAATTTCGGCGGCTTGGGTGAGCGGGATTTTCTCCGGCTCCGCACCCTCTTCGCCTGGTAATTCGAGGAAGCTTTCCTCTTCGGCGTCTTCCGGCTCGGCCTTGGCGTCCTTCGATGCGGCCACATCAGCAGGCCCTTCATCGATCTCAACGCCTTCGTCCATTTCGTGCGGCTCGCGGTCAAGTCTGTTCTCCCGCTTGTCCTCACGTGCCGGGCCATCGCCCAAAGCCTCCGGGCCTCTCGCCAGGATTCTACTCACGGCCGCGTCTAAAGACGGGTCCTCGCCGCTCAATTCAACCATGTCTGTTTGCTCTCTAAGCGATCGGGCGCTTCACGCGTCCGTCCAGCACGGCTAGCTCTTTCTCAAGAGCCGCCACGCTTGCCCCCTGATGCTCGATCGTGCGCCGCACCTGCCTGCTGGCCTGAATCGCCACTTGCAGCCGGTAACGCGCCTCGTCGTCAGTAGGCCCACAGTCAAGCAGCCGCTCAAGCAGCCCTCGCTCGACGTCTTCCCATGCCCTAGCCCACACCGGAGCGTGCGCCATGGCCCGCGCGTCAGCAGCAGCCCGCAGGCGCTCGCTTAGACGCGAAATCGTGTCGGTGTTGTCACTCACTCAGCGAGCCGCCTTCGCGGTTTTTGCTGATCTTCACGTCCGCATCGACCTTCTCGGCGTGCATTTCGCGCGTCGCGTCGGTCTTCTCCGTGTGCATTTCGCGCTGCGCCGCCATCTGCACATGCGCCATCTCGATCTCTGCCGCTTGCTTCTGCTTGGCCAATTCCATCTCAGCCTCGAACTTCGCCCAGGCCAATTCCATCTCGGCCCTAGCCTTGCCCTCGGCCAATTGCTGCTGCGCCGCGCTGGTCTCACGCATGATCTGTAGCTTGAGCGCCGCTTCCTGCTGCTTGGCCTGTAGCTCGGCCTCGTCCTTCTTGGTTTGCAGCATCAGCGTCGCGGTGGTCTCTTGCGTCTTAAGCTGCTGCTCTTGCTGACTGGACTGCGCCTTCAGCGTCATCTCGGCTTGCTTGGCTTGCGCGTCCGCCTGCACCTTGGCCATTTGCGGATCAGGCTGTGCCGGCGGCGCCCATGGCTTGGTCTTCGGCTCGCCCGTCTCTTGGTCCATTTGCGGCTGACCATCGGGGCCAGTCTCTGGAACGTCAGGCACGTCCGTAAAGAACGGCTCGGCTGACTTAAAGCCAGCCACACGCACCAACTCTTCCTGGTAGCGGTAGCGGTTCTTCACCGTGACGTTCGGATTGCCCGGCCCGAGCGTGCCAATCACCTTCTCTTGTTCCTGCGCGATCAGTTGCAGGCCCATGAGCGTGTGTTCGCGGTTAATACCGCCCGAGTGCACGCTAACGCGAAGGTCGCTATTCCACGTACGCGGGTCGAACGTGCACCACTTGCCGCCGATCTTGGCTTGCCGCGCTTCGTTCTGATTGCGGCAAACCATGCGATACAGCTTGGCGAACATGTCGCCCAAGCCCGACGCCACGTTGCGCGCCGTCATTTCCTTGCGTGCATCGGCGTTGAGCTGAAGCATCCCCAGCGCCTTGCCGCTGTGCTCCTTACTCAACTGGTCCGTATCCAGCCCGCGCGTCTGCCGCGTCGCGCCAGTGCGGTCCTCAAGCCGTTGCTTGATGACGTTCAGCGCGTTCCACGCCACCTCAGTCGTGTCCACGCCGCCGCTGAGCTGGTGAATGGCGTCTGCCGGGTTGCCGTTGACCGGGATCTTCGTGCCCGCCACCGTGCTCAGGATGGCCATAGCGCCGTCTTCGCCGAGCTTGCCGGTGTCGTATGCCTCGCGGTTCACAACGGCCTGGTAGAGCGCGTCTAGCCCCGCACGCGTCACCACCGTGGATTGCCGCTGCAAGTCCTGCGTGATGTCGTGGATCGACAGACCCATGAAGCGATGCGGAATGCGGATCGGCGTCCAGCTCGCGAACGGGTTCTCTTCGACCTCGCCCTCCTCAAGCAGCAAATCGCCCATGCGATATGAGCGGATCAGCTCGGGATAGCCGTCTTCGTTCAAGTCAACGCGGAGGTACTCTTCGAGCACCTCGATCTCTTGGCTCGCCTGGTTGCCGTGCGTGCGCCAATCGTTCGTGTTGTCGCTAAAGCGCTCGGCCCGCACGTCCTCGGAGCGGCGCCCCATCGCGCCCCACACCTTGCCGGCATGGCCGAGAATGTCCTCTTCCTTCTCCGGCCATA
>JBEGRT010000037.1:0-3804 GCA_041180305.1 Pseudomonadota bacterium | reverse complement strand
CCGGCCGCCCTGCCTGAAGACGTGCTTCAGCAGGCGGCCGCCGACATGCTCAGCTGGCAAGGCAGCGGCATGTCGGTGCTCGAAATGAGCCACCGCGGCAAGGAGTTCATCTCGATTGCCGAACAGGCCGAATCGGATCTGCGCGACATCCTCGAGGTGCCAGCGAACTACAAGATCCTGTTCATGCAGGGGGGCGCCATCGCCGAAAACGCCATCTTGCCGATGAACCTGTCGGAAGGTGGCCAGACCGATTACGTGGTCACGGGTTCGTGGTCGCAGAAGTCGGCCAAAGAGGCGCGCAAGTACTGCCAGGTGAACGTGGCGGCCAGCAACGAGACCGACAAGCACACGCACCTGCCCTCGTTTGGCAGCTGGCAGCTCAGCGACGACGCCGCCTATGTGCACGTGTGCAGCAACGAGACCATCCATGGTGTCGAGATGCACGAGTTGCCCGATCTGGCCGCGCTGGGCAGCAAGGCCCCGCTGGTGATCGACTGCTCCTCGCACATCGCGTCGCGCCCGATCGACTGGTCGCGCGTGGGGGTGGCCTATGCGGGTGCCCAGAAGAACATCGGCCCCGCAGGCCTGACCCTGGTCATCGTCCGCGAAGACCTGCTGGGCCGTGCACTGCCCATCACGCCCTCGGGCTTTGACTACCAGATCGTGGCCGACCACGAGTCGATGTACAACACGCCGCCCACCTACGCGTGGTACCTGGCCGGCCTGGTCTTCCAGTGGATCAAGCGCCAGCAGGAAGGCGAACTGTCGGGCCTGGCCGCCATCGAGGCGCGCAATGTGGCCAAGGCCAACTTGCTGTACGGCTACATCGACGGCTCTGGCTTCTATGAAAACCGCGTGGCAGCCGATTGCCGCTCGCGCATGAACATCCCCTTCTTCCTGAAGAACGAAGCGCACAACGACGCCTTCCTGGCGCAAGCCAAGGCCGCTGGCCTGCTGCAGCTCAAGGGCCACAAGAGCGTGGGCGGCATGCGCGCCTCGATCTACAACGCCATGCCGCTGGCGGGCGTTCAGTCGCTGGTCGACTTCATGAAAGATTTCGCGCAGCGCCATGGCTGATCCACACGATCATTTCGTGCCCGATGGCCGCCCGGTGGCCGAACAGCTGGGCGAGCTGCGCGTGCGCATCGACAGCGTCGACCGCCAGCTGCTGAGCCTGCTGAACCAGCGTGCCCGCCTGGCCCAGGCCGTGGGCGAGGTCAAGAAGATCGACGGCTCGCCGGTGTTCCGCCCCGACCGCGAGATCCAGGTCATCGAAGGCCTCAAGCAGGCCAACCCCGGCCCCGTGCTGCCCGACAGCATCGCCCCCATCTGGCGCGAAATCATGTCGGCCTGCCGCGCCCTGGAATCGAAGCAACGTGTGGCCTTCCTGGGCCCCGTGGGCACCTTCACCGAACAGGCCGCGCTGAAATACTTCGGCTCGTCGATCGAGCCGGTGCTGTGCGCCAGTTTCGATGAAGTGTTCCGCGCCACCGAAGCCGGCTCGGCCGATTTCGGGGTGGTGGCCATTGAAAACTCCACCGAAGGCGTGGTGGCCCGCTCGCTCGACCTGCTGCTGCAATCGCCGCTGGTCGTGGTCGGCGAAACCTCGCTGCTGGTGCGGCACAACCTGCTGCGCAGCACGCCCAGCCTGGCAGGCATCACCTCGGTGGCCGCCCACCCGCAGGCCCTGGCCCAGTGTCAGAACTGGCTCAGCCAGCACCTGCCCCAGGCCGAGCGCCATGCCGTGAGCAGCAATGCCGAAGGCGCCCGACTGGCCGCCGCCGACCCCAGCGTGGCGGCCCTGGCCAGCGAACGCGCCGCCACGATGTTCGGGCTGCACGTGGTGCAAGCCGCCGTGCAGGACGAAGCCCACAACCGCACACGCTTTGTGGTGCTCACCCGCCCGGAACGCCAGCCCCCATCGGCCCCCACAGGGCACGACTGCACCAGCCTGATCGTGTCGGTGCCCAACCGGCCAGGCGCCATGCACGACCTGCTGGTGCCGCTGAAGCAGCATGGCGTGTCCATGACCCGCTTCGAATCGCGCCCGGCACGCTCCGGCCAATGGGAATACGTGTTCTACATCGACCTGGCCGGCCATCAGCAGGAGCCCGCCGTGGCGGCGGCCCTGGGCGAGCTGCAGGCGCAAAGCAGCATGTTCAAGTTGCTGGGCAGCTTCCCGCTGGACCTGCACTGAGTTTTTGTTTTTGGATCGGACATGTTCAACCAGCTCGGACTGATCGGTTGCGGCCTGATGGGTGGCTCGTTCGCCCTGGCCCTCAAGAAGGCGGGCCTGGTGCGCCGCGTGGTGGGTTACAGCAAATCCCCATCCACCGTGGAGAAAGCCCGCCGCCTCGGCGTGATCGACGTGGCCGCCGAATCGGCCCTGCTGGCCGTCTCGGGCTCGGACATCGTGCTGATCGCCGTGCCGGTGGCCGCCACGGAAGGCACTTTCCGCGCCATCCGTCACCTGGTCGATCCCGGCGTGCTGTGCATGGACGTGGGCTCGACCAAGCGCGATGTGGTCGATGCGGCCCGCCGCGTGCTGAAAGAACGCCTGCCCTCCTTCGTGCCCGCGCACCCGATCGCGGGCCGTGAAGTGGCCGGTGTGGAGCACTCTGACCCGCAGCTCTACCAGGGCCGCAAGGTCATCCTGACCCCACTGCAGCAAACCGACCCCGTGCTGGTGCAAAAGGCCACCGACGTGTGGGCCGCCATCGGCTGCCAGGTGCTCAAGATGACACCGGAGAACCACGACGCGGCCTTCGCCGCCGTGAGCCACCTGCCCCACCTGATCGCCTTTGCCTACCTGAACGCCATGAACGGCCAGCCCGCCGGCAAGGAGTTCCTGCAACTGGCCGGCCCTGGCTTCCGCGATTTCTCGCGCATTGCCGCCAGCGACCCGAACGTGTGGCGCGACATCCTGCTGTCCAACCGCGAAGAAGTGCTGCGCCAGTCGGAAGCCTTCCGCGCTGCGCTGGACGCCATGGAGCGCAGCATGCGAGACTGGAACGGTGAAACGCTGGAGCAGCAGATCCAATCGGCATCCGCGGCCCGCAGCCAGTGGTCGCTGAACACGCCACCAGCCAAGCCTTCGGGCAGCCGCTGAACCTTGCCTGTGGCGGCGTGCCCTGGCGCACCGCCCACCTTGACCCCATCGGCAGCCCGGACGCCATCTGTGCTGCCCGTGCCGCCCCGGTGCCCTTCCCGCAAGGCCCGCAGCGCGCACCTGTTGACTGAACGCGCCATGTACACCACCGCCTTCCTCGACCTGCCCCCGCTGCTCGACGCCTCGGGCACCGTGCGCCTGCCCGGCTCCAAGAGCATCTCCAACCGCGTGCTGCTGCTGGCTGGCCTGTGCGCCGGCACCACCCGCGTGCACGACCTGCTGGCCTCTGACGACACCCGCGTCATGCTCGACGCCCTGCGCACCCTGGGCTGCGACATCCGCCAGGTGCACGAAGGCCGCAACGACGTGCTGGAGATCACCGGCCTGGCCGGCACCCCCAAGGTGAAAGAGGCCCAGCTGTTCATGGGCAATGCCGGCACGGCCATCCGCCCGCTCACGGCCACCCTGGCCCTGCTGTCGGCCACCCAGGGCGGCACCTACGAGCTGCGCGGCGTGCCCCGCATGCACGAGCGCCCGATTGGCGACCTGGTCGAGGCCCTGCGCCCCCTGGGCTGCCACATCGAATGCCTGGGCAACGAGGGCTACCCGCCCCTGAAGCTGGCCGGCGGCTCGCTGAACCTCACCGCCCCCATCAAGGTGCGCGGTGATGTCTCCAGCCAGTTCCTCACGGCGCT
>JBEGRT010000036.1:0-2765 GCA_041180305.1 Pseudomonadota bacterium | reverse complement strand
GGAGTAGCCCGCCACAAAGGGCAGCGCCAGCGCACGGCCGCCCCAGGATTCGACCAACGCGGTCTCGGGCAGCTTGGCCATGTCGTAATCGCCGCCCTTGACCAGAATATCGGGGCGGATGCGCGCAATGATCTCCACCGGCGTGTCTTCGTCAAACCAGGTCACCAGGCTCACCGCGGCCTGGCTGGCCATGACGATGGCGCGGTCGGCCTCGGCGTTGAGCGGGCGGTCGTCCCCCTTGCCCAGGCGTTTGACCGAGGCGTCGGTGTTGAGCGCCACAATCAGGCTGCCGCCCAGTGCGCGCGCCTGGGCCAGGTACATCACATGGCCGCGGTGCAGCACGTCAAACACGCCGTTGGTGAACACCCAGGGGCGCGGCAGCGCGGCCAGGCCCGCCTCCAGGGTACTGGCGTCCACAATTTTTTGAAGAAATGCCGGGGTTGGGTCGATAGAAGACATGCGGGCAATGCTAGCAGCACGGCGCTGCGCCTTCGGGCGGCATTGCATAATCCGCCGACCCGTATGCACCTCGTCCCCGTCAACATTGAGTCCATCCGCCTGGGCCAGCCCCTGCCCTTCCCCCTGGTGGACAAGGACGGCATCCTGCTGGCGCGCAAATCCTACATCGTGGTGTCGCGCCGGGAGCTCGACGAGATTTCCCATCGCGGCGGCGGCCTGTTCATCGACGTGGCCGACTCCGAAGCCCACCATCGGGCCTATGTGGAGCGCCTCTACGACCTGGTGCGCGAAGACAAGCCGCTGGGCGAGATCGCCGGTGCGCAGATTTCGGGGGATTCGGCCGGCGAACGCCAGGCCGAGCAGGACGACCGCATGGACTGGCTGGACCTGCAAGAGGTTGCCAATGCCCTGCTGCGCGACACCCACCCCACCTCCTTTGCCGATCGCCTGACGCGCCTGCTGCGCCAGCTGCAGCGCCACAGCCAGCGCAACCCCGACGGCACGCTGTTCGCGCTGATCTACCTCTCGGCCACCGACACCCACATGTACAGCGCCACCCACGCCATGCTGGTCGGGGTGATGTGCGGCCTGGCGGCCAAAGAGGTGCTGAACTGGTCCGACGACGACCAGACCCTGGTGATGCGCGCCGCCGTAACCATGAACGTGGCCATGACCGAGCTGCAGGACCGCCTGGCCCTGCAGGCCGAACCCCTGAACGCCGCACAACGCGCCACCATCGGCGACCACGCCCATCGCTCGGCCGAGCAACTGCGTGGCATGGGCGTGGGCGACCACGACTGGCTGGAAGCAGTGCTAGGCCACCACACCCAGCCCCCCGGCCCGCTGGCCGGGCGCAGCCGGGCGCAACGCATGGCCCGCCTGATCCAGCGCGCCGACATGTTCGCCGCACGCCTGGCGCCGCGCGCCGGACGTGCGCCCATTGCACCGGCCGCGGCCATGCAGGCCTGTTACTTTGACGAGCAGAAGGCGATTGATGAAGCCGGTGCGGCCCTGATCAAGGCCGTGGGGATTTACCAGCCCGGCTCGTTTGTGCGCCTGGCCACCAACGAGGTGGCGGTGGTAATCAAGCGCGGAGCCAACACCACCACGCCGCGCGTGGCAGTGCTCATCAACCGCGCGGGCATGCCCACTGTGGAGCCGACCATCCGCGACAGCAGTGTGCGCGAGTACCGCATTGTGGCCAGCGTGGCCCACCGGGACGTGAAGGTTCAGATCAACCTGGAGCGGCTGCTGCCGCTCACCGCAGCCCCTGCTTCAGACCGCCCGTGGTGAGGCGGGGTCGAGGTTGGCGCCCAGGTCGCGCGCCAGCTCTCTGCGGAACTTGTTGAGCTCTTGCACGGTGGTGAAGCTGCGCTCCATGAGCAGGCTCATGTTGTGCAGGATGCGGTCCACGACCTTGCTTTCCCAGACCGCGTCGAACTGGATCTGCTTGTCCAGCCACTCTTCCAGCCATTCCGGGTTGGGCAGGCGGCTCTGGATGGTGTCGCGCGGGAAGAGCTTCACGTTGACGTGCAGGTTGGTCGGGTGCAGCGCCTGCGCCGTGCGGCGCGCGCTGGCCATCAGCACGCCCACCTTGGCGAAGGCCGCCTTGGCTTCATCACCGAACTTGGCCATGGCGCGCTTCATGTAGCGCAGGTAGGCGCCGCCGTGGCGGGCTTCGTCGCGCGCGAGGGTCTCGTAGATGGACTGGATCACCGGCTCGGTGTGCCACTCGGCGGCACGGCGGTACCAGTGGTTCAGGCGGATCTCGCCGCAGAAGTGCAGCATCAGCGTTTCCAGCGCCGGCGCCGGGTCGAATTCAAAGCGCACGGCGTGCAGCTCTTCTTCGGTGGGCACCAGGTCCGGACGGAAGCGGCGCAGGTATTCCATCAGCACCAGGCTGTGCTTCTGCTCTTCGAAGAACCACACGCTCATGAAGGCGCTGAAGTCGCTGTCCTCGCGGTTGTCGCGCAGGAACATCTCCGTGGCGGGCAGCGCGGCCCACTCGGTGATCGCGTTCATCTTGATGGTCTGCGCCTGCTCTTCGCTGAGCACGCTGGCGTCGATCTTGTCCCAGGGAATGTCCGTGTCCATGTTCCAGCGCACGGCTTCGAGTTGCTTGAAGAGTTCGGGGTACAGCATGGCGGCCACCATCAAAGAGTGCGGGGATTCTAGGGACGTGGACTGCGTCACGCCCTCGTCGTCATGACAGTGACACTGCCGCGGTCAGGCCGATTCCCGCAATCGGCGCAGGGCCAGGGGCACGTCGCCCAGGCTGCCGAAGGACTCCACGCCCGCCACGGGCC
>JBEGRT010000035.1:0-4051 GCA_041180305.1 Pseudomonadota bacterium | reverse complement strand
GGTGCTGATGGGCACCAGGCGGGTTTCGTCTTCGTAGCGCAGCGGCAGGTGCAGGGCCAGGTCGATGTCGCGCTGCAGGCCCATGCGCAGCATGGCCTTGGCAGGCGCGGACAGGTTGGACTTGGACGTGCTTTCAGGCATGGCAGGCAGGCGTGTTTTCGCATTGTGCCCGCCCTCCCCTGTTCACGGCCCCGAGCGCCCGGAAACTCCCCACAGCAAGGGACGATCAGCGACAATGTAGGGTTGTTGAATTGGCACGGGGCTCGTCAGCCCCTCAAACACATGAGCAGTCACACCCCAGGCCACGGCCTGCACGCCTACACCCTGAGCGACTTCGACTTCGACCTGCCCGAAGACCTGATCGCCCAGGCCCCCGCCGCCGAACGCACCGCCTCGCGCCTGCTCGATGGCACCGGCCCCCAGCCGGTCGACCGCATCTTCAAGGACCTGCCCTCGCTGCTGCGCCGCGGTGACCTGCTGGTGTTCAACAACACCCGCGTCATCAAGGCCCGCCTGTATGGCCAGAAGGCCACCGGTGGTGCGGTCGAAGCCCTGGTCGAACGCGTGCTGCCGGGCCACGAGGTGCTGGCCCACATGCGCGCCAGCAAGTCGCCCAAGGTGGGCAGCACCGTGCGCTTCGCCGAGGCCTTCGATGCCGAAGTGATCGGCCGCACGGGCCCCGATGGCGGCCTGTTCCACCTGCGCTTCAGCGGCGACCCGCTGGCCCTGCTGGACGCCCACGGCCATGTGCCACTGCCGCCTTACATCACGCACGCCGATTCGGCCGACGACGAGCGCCGCTACCAGACCGTGTTCGCCAAGCACCCGGGTGCCGTGGCCGCGCCCACCGCGGCCCTGCACTTTGACGATGCCCTGCTGCAGCAGCTGGCCGACCAGGGCGTGGACCGCGCCGAGGTGACACTGCACGTGGGCGCCGGCACCTTCCAGCCTGTGCGCACCGACAACCTGGCCGAGCACAAGATGCACAGCGAGTGGTTCGAAGTGCCTGAGGCCACGGTGCAGGCCATCCGCCGCACGCGCGCTGCAGGCGGGCGTGTGGTGGTGGTGGGCACGACCACGCTGCGCGCACTGGAATCGGCCGCGCTTGGGGCTGCTCCCGAAGAGATCCTGCACGCCGGAAGCCGCGACACCGACATCTTCATCACCCCAGGGTTCGAGCTGAAGGTGGTCGATGTGCTGATCACCAACTTCCACCTGCCCAAGAGCACCCTGATGATGCTGGTGAGCGCCCTGGCCGGCTACGAGCCCATCCGGTCGCTGTATGCCCATGCCATCGCCCAGCGCTACCGCTTCTTCAGCTATGGCGATGCCATGCTGATCCAGCGCGCAAGCCCCTCGGCCCAGCGCTGATTCGCGATGGCTGCCATCTGGCGCTGGTTGTTTGTGGTGCTGCTCTGGGCCTGGATGGGCCCGGCGCAGGGGCAAGCTCAAACACCCGCGCAACAGCCCCCTGAATGGACCCGGCACGCCTGGTTCACGCCTGGGGCTTGCCGTGACGCGGTGGTGATGGAGCCGGTGCCCCTGCCCGACTTGTGGAGCACGCGGGGCCAAAGCGCACTGCACCTGGGCTGCTACCGCTGGCAACTGACACTGGACGACGCGCCTGCACAACCGTGGGCTCTGAGGTTCGACCGCCTGCCAGCCATCTACCGGGTCAAGGTCAATGGCCAGTTGCTGATCGACCATTTCCGTGCCGATGGCCTGAACACCACGATCAATCCGCTGCCCACGCTGATCGAGATCCCGCCCAGCATGCTTCAGGCCGGCGTGAACCAGTTCGAGCTGGAGCTGATGCCTGCCCCATTCAGGCAACCGGGCATCAGCGGCTTTCAACTGGGTCCTCTGGCCGATGTGCGCCCAGGCCATGACCGCTGGCGTTTCTGGGCCGTCGATCTGCCCCATGCCGTGAACCTCAGTGTGGCGGGCATGGCCATCTTCATGCTGCTGGCCTGGCAGGCCCGCCCGCGCGACAAGGTGTTTGCCTACATCGGCGGCCTCATGGCCGTGATGGGCCTGCGCAATGCGGCCTATTTTGTCGGTGAAACCGTGTGGCCCGATGCCATCATCGACTGGCTGTACTTCACGGCCCAGGTGCTCACCGCATGGTGCCTGGCAGGCTTTGGCCTGCATTACGCGCGCTTCGACACCCACCGCGTCGTCTGGCCCATGCGGGCCCTGGTGCTGGGTCTGCCGCTGGCCGGGCTGGCGTCCATCGGCACCGGGCAGATGCACAACCTGCGCCTGGTGGTCTACCCCATCCTGATCCTGGGCAGCATGGCAGTGGTCGCCCTGGTGGTGCGCAGCGCCTTGCAGCGCCCTCGCCTGGAAGCCACGGCCATGATCGTGGGGCCTGTCACCACCTTGGTCAGCGCCATCCACGATTACCTGATGATCGCCGGCCTGCTCGACATCGACGAGCTGCGCTGGATGCCTTACACCACGCCCGCCATCTTCGTGGGCTATGCCCTGGTGCTGATGCGCAAGTTCGTGGCCGACATGGCCGAAGCCGAAGATGCCAAGGCCCAGCTTGAGCAACGCGTGGCCGAACGCACCCGGGCCCTGGAATCGGCCAACCAGTCGAAGACACGCTTTCTGGCAGCCGCCAGCCACGACCTGCGTCAGCCCACCGCGGCCATCGGCCTGCTGGTCACGCTGCTGCGCCAGCAACAGGGCCTGCCGGGCGAGGCTCGGCACCACATCAACCTGCTCGACGAGGCCGTGGCCTCGATGGAATCGCTGCTGGTGGGCCTGCTCGACATCTCCCGCCTGGATGCTGGCGCCGTCAAACCGCAGTTCCAGCCGGTGTCGGTGCACGAGCTGTTCCAGGCCGTGCGCGTGCACGAACAAAGCGCGGCCGACCTCAAGGGCCTGCACCTGCGCTTTCGGCAGCCGGCCCACATGGGCCACGTGATGGTCACCACCGACCCGATGCTGGTGCACAGCGTGCTGCGCAACCTGGTGTCCAACGCCATCCGCTACACCACGCGGGGCGGCGTGCTGGTGGCCGCACGCCGTCGTGGCCGCAGGCGCCTGCGCATCGAGGTGTGGGACACCGGCGTGGGCATCCCGCGCGACCAGCTCGACCGCATTTTCGAAGAGTTCTACCAGGTCGACAACGCCTCACGCGATCGCACCCGAGGCATTGGCCTGGGCCTGGCCATCGTGCAGCGCACGGCCGGGTTGCTGGGCGAGCAGGTGTCGGTGAAATCGGTGCCCGGGCGCGGCTCGGTGTTCCGCTTCGATCTGCCCCTGCACCAGGCACGCAGCGCGATGCCCCCCTTGCAGCAGGCGCCCGAACAGCCACTGCTCGGCCGCACCCTGTGGCTGGTGGAAGACGACGCCCTGCTGCGCCGCGCCCTGAGCGAACTGCTGCAACGCTGGGGCGCCTCGGTGCGGGCCTGGGCCGATGCCGAAGCCCTGCAGGGCGAGCTGAGCCTGCGCGCCGGCAGCCCCATGGCCCACACCGGCCCCGACGTGCTCATCACCGACTACCGCCTGCCGGGCATGAACGGCCTGCAGTTGAGCGACACTGTGCGGGCGCATCTGGCGCTGCATGGGCTCGCGCTGCAGGTGCTGATCATTTCAGGTGACACCGACCCGACCGAAATCGGCCGCCTCAGCCAGTCTGGCCAGACGGTGCTGGCCAAGCCCTTCCGCAGCGAGCGCCTGCTCGAGTGCCTGCTGCAACTGATCCACGCGGCGCCCGCCAGGCGCCCCAACGCATCCTGAACCATGCTGCAATTCGACCTGCTCAAGACCGAAGGCCACGCACGCCGCGGCCGACTCACGCTGAACCACGGCGTGATCGAAACGCCCATCTTCATGCCCGTGGGCACCTACGGCACGGTCAAGGGCGTGATGCCCCGCTCGCTGGAGGAAATGGGCGCGCAGATCATCCTGGGCAACACTTTCCACCTGTGGATGCGGCCCGGCCTGGACATCATGAAACAGTTCGGTGGCCTGCACAAATTCGAGAACTGGCACAAGCCCATCCTGACCGACTCGGGTGGCTTCCAGGTGTGGTCGCTGG
>JBEGRT010000034.1:0-3080 GCA_041180305.1 Pseudomonadota bacterium | reverse complement strand
GTGGTGCAGGAGGTGGTGCGCGAAGTGGTGCGTGAGGTGCAGGTGCCCGTGGAAGTGCGCGTGGAAGTGCCCACCGCCGCCAAGACCGTGATCGTCGACAAGCCCTTGCGCTCGGGCCAGCAGGTCTATGCCAAGGGCGCCGACCTGGTGGTCATGGCCGCCGTGAACAACGGCGCCGAAGTGATCGCTGATGGCTCCATCCACATCTACGCACCGCTGCGTGGCAAGGCCATTGCCGGCGCCAAGGGCAACACCGAGGCCCGCATCTTCTGCATGGGCCTGTCGCCCGAACTGATTTCGATTGCCGGCACCTACCGCACGACCGAGAACCCGCTGCCCGACAGCGTGGCCGGCAAACCGGCGCAGGTGCGGCTGGAGGGTGAGCGCCTCGTGTTCGAGCCGCTCGACCTCTGAACCCCCTTCATTCTGACCAGATCCAACCCCTTCGAAAGGACCGCCATCCATGGCCAAGATCATCGTGGTGACCTCCGGCAAAGGCGGCGTCGGCAAGACGACCACCAGCGCCAGCTTTGCTTCGGGCCTGGCCCTTCGCGGCCACAAGACCGCCGTCATCGACTTCGACGTGGGCCTGCGCAACCTCGACCTGATCATGGGCTGCGAACGCCGCGTGGTCTATGACCTGATCAACGTGATCCACGGCGAGGCCAACCTGAACCAGGCCCTGATCAAGGACAAGCAGTGCGAGAACCTGTTCATCCTGGCCGCTTCGCAAACGCGTGACAAGGAAGCCCTGACGCAAGATGGCGTCGAGCGCGTGCTGAAAGAGCTGGGCGAGATGGGCTTCGAGTACGTGATCTGCGACTCGCCGGCCGGCATCGAAACCGGGGCCCTGATGGCCATGCACTTCGCCGATGAAGCCATCGTGGTGACCAACCCCGAGGTGTCGTCGGTGCGCGACTCCGACCGCATCCTGGGCATGCTCAGCAGCAAGACCAAGCGCGCGCAGGAAGGCCGCGAGCCCATCAAGGAGCACCTGCTGATCACGCGCTACAACCCCAACCGGGTCGAGGGCGGCCAGATGCTGTCGCTGGATGACGTCTACGACATCCTCAAGGTCAAGCTGATCGGCGTGATCCCCGAATCGGAAAGCGTGCTGAACGCCTCCAACCAGGGCATCCCGGCCATCCACATGAAGGGCACCGATGTGGCCGAGGCCTACAGCGATGTGATCGACCGATTCCTGGGCCAGGACAAGCCGCTGCGCTTCATCGAGGCCGAGAAGCCCGGTTTCTTCAAGCGACTGTTCGGAGGCAAGTGAACGCCATGGGATTCCTGAACTTCTTCCTCGGGGAAAAGAAGCAGACGGCCTCGGTGGCCAAGGAGCGCCTGCAACTGATCCTCGCGCACGAGCGCAATGGCCGTTCGGCCAGCCCCAACTACCTGCCCGACCTGCAACGCGAGCTGGTGGCCGTGATCTCGAAGTACGTGGCCATCAACCCGGACGACATCAAGGTGTCGATGGAGCGCCAGGACAACCTGGAAGTGCTCGAGGTCAAGATCGAGCTGCCGGACAACAAGTCCTGAGCACGCCGGAGGGTTGGCCGCGAACTTGCGCATGTTGCAGTGCACAATAGCTTCAGTGCTCCACCAAGGGGGCGTTGAACAGGGGCTGGCAACATGCGTTACGTGGTCTTCAATCAGAAAGGCGGGGTGGGCAAATCCACCATCGCCTGCAACCTGGCCGCGATCAGCGCGCAGCAAGGCCTGCGCACGCTGCTGATCGACCTGGACACCCAGGGCAATTCCTCGCGCTACCTGCTGGGTGATGCACTGACCGAGGACACCCCCTCCGCGGCCGATTTCTTCGACCAGAGCCTGAAGTTCACGGCACGCCCGAAGGACACCACCGAGTTCATCGTGCCCAGCCCCTGGGACAAGCTGTCGGTCATGCCCTCCAGCCCGGCGCTGGACGAGCTGCACGTGAAGCTGGAAAGCCGCCACAAGATCTACAAGCTGCGCGAAGCCCTGGAAGCCCTGGCCGACGACTTCGACCGCATCTACATCGACACGCCCCCGGCGCTGAACTTCTACACGCGCTCGGCCCTGATCGCAGCGCAAGGCTGCCTGATCCCCTTCGATTGCGACGATTTCTCGCGCCGCGCGCTGTACACGCTGCTGGAGAACGTGCAGGAGATCCAGGCCGACCACAACGACGAGCTGAAGGTCTCGGGCATTGTGGTCAACCAGTTCCAGGCCCGTGCCAGCCTGCCCCAGCAGCTGGTGCAGGAGCTGATCGACGAAGGGCTGCCCGTGCTGCAGCCCTACCTGAGCAGCTCGGTCAAGGTGAAGGAATCACACCAGCTGTCGCGGCCGATGGTGCACCTCGACGCCCGGCACAAGCTCACCCAGGAGCTGCTGGCGCTGCATCAGTCCCTCTGACACCAGCACATCTTCGACCAGGTCGGCCACCAGCGCGCGCTGCGACGGCGTGAGGTGCAGGCCCAGCTTGGTGCGGCGCCACAGCACGTCGTCGCCATCGCGCGCCCATTCGTGGCGCACCAGGTGGCGCAGTTCGGCCACGCACAGGCCCGGCACCTCGGTGGCGCCCAGCTCGCTCAGGCTGCGGGCCTGGCCCACGATCTGGTCGATGGCCGTGCCATAGGTGTGCGCCCAGCGCTGCAGCATGGGCGCCGGCAACCAGGGCCACTGCACCTGCAGGCGGGCCACCCAGGCCTGCATGCCCTGGTCGGGCCCCGTGGGGCGGCGCCCCGTGTGCTGGGCCTGTCGCGCGGCCACATCGCCACCGGGCAAGGTGGCCTGGGCCGTCCAGGCGCGGGCGGTGTGCCCCAGGCGCTGGCACAGCTGGTCGGCGGCCTGCTCAGCCAGCTTGCGGTAGGTGGTGATCTTGCCGCCCCACACGGTCATCACGGGCGCGCCTGCGGCGTCGTCGGTTTCCAGCAGGTAATCGCGGGTCACGGCCGACGCGCTGGCGTTCGCGTCTTCCAGCAAGGGGCGCACGCCCGCATAGCTCCAGCACACCTGGCCGGGCAGCACCGGCTGCTTGAAGTAGCGGCTGGCCTGTTCGCACAGGTAACGCACCTCGTCTTCGGCGATGCGGG
>JBEGRT010000033.1:0-2528 GCA_041180305.1 Pseudomonadota bacterium | reverse complement strand
CAACGAGTTCTGCCTGAAGGTCACCGGCGTGGTGCGCGCCCGCCCGGCTGGCACTGAAAACGCGGGCCTGACCAGCGGCAAGATCGAAGTGCTGGGCCACACCCTGGAAGTGCTGAACGCTTCGGTGACGCCCCCGTTCCAGCTGGACGATGACAACCTCTCGGAAACCACGCGCCTGACGCACCGCGTGCTCGATCTGCGCCGCCCGGCGATGCAGAAGAACCTGATGCTGCGCTACCGCGTGGCCATGGAATGCCGCAAGTACCTGGACGAGAACGGCTTTGTCGACATCGAAACCCCGATGCTGACCAAGAGCACCCCGGAAGGCGCCCGCGACTACCTGGTGCCTTCGCGTGTGCACGACGGCCAGTTCTTCGCGCTGCCGCAGTCGCCCCAGCTGTTCAAGCAGCTGCTGATGGTGGCCGGTTTCGACCGCTACTACCAGATCACCAAGTGCTTCCGCGACGAAGACCTGCGTGCTGACCGCCAGCCCGAATTCACCCAGATCGACATTGAAACGAGCTTCCTGAACGAGCAGGAAATCCGTGACATGTTCGAAGGCATGATCCGCCACGTCTTCATGAAGGCGCTGAATGTGGACCTGGGCGCCTACCCGGTCATGAAGTATGCCGACGCCATGTTCCTGTATGGCTCGGACAAGCCGGACCTGCGCGTCAAGCTGCAGTTCACCGAGCTGACCGAGGTGATGACCGACGTCGACTTCAAGGTGTTCTCGACCCCCGCCACCACCAAGGGCGGCCGTGTGGTTGGCCTGTGCGTGCCGGGCGGTGGCGCCATGTCGCGCGGCGAGATCGACGCCTACACCGAGTTCGTCAAGATCTACGGCGCCAAGGGCCTGGCCTGGATCAAGGTCAACGAAGTGGCCAAGGGCCGCGACGGCCTGCAATCGCCCATCGTGAAGAACCTGCACGATGCCGCCATTGCCGAGATCCTCAAGCGCACGGGCGCCAAGGATGGCGACCTGATCTTCTTCGGCGCCGACAAGGAAAAGGTGGTCAATGACGCCATCGGTGCACTGCGCCTGAAGGTGGGCCATTCGGAGTTCGGCAAGAAGGCCGGTCTGTTCGAAGACCGCTGGGCCCCGCTGTGGGTGGTCGACTTCCCGATGTTCGAGTACGACGACGACTCCGAGCGCTGGAACGCCGTGCACCACCCCTTCACCGCCCCCAAGGACGGTCACGAAGACTACATGGACACCGACCCGGGCAAGTGCATTGCCAAGGCCTACGACATGGTGCTCAACGGCTGGGAACTGGGCGGCGGCTCGATCCGTATCCACCGCGCCGACGTGCAGTCGAAGGTGTTCAGCGCCCTGAACATCACGGAAGAAGATGCCCAGGTGAAGTTCGGCTTCCTGCTGGACGCCCTGCAGTACGGCGCGCCCCCGCACGGTGGCCTGGCCTTCGGCCTGGACCGCCTGGTGACCCTGATGACCAAGGCCGATTCCATCCGTGACGTGATCGCCTTCCCCAAGACCCAGCGCGCCCAGTGCCTGCTGACCGGCGCCCCCTCGCTGGTCGACGAGAAGCAGCTGCGCGAACTGCACATCCGCCTGCGCAACGCGCAAGCCGGCCAGGCCCCTGCGGCCTGATGGCGTGCGGCGCCCCACGGGTGCGCCGCACTGGCCCCAAGAAGCCACCTTCGGGTGGCTTTTTTCATGGGCCGATGGTGTGTCACGCCTCGGCGGTGAACAACTGCCCCTGGGTGCCGAAGGGCGGGTGCCCTTGCGCTCCGTGGCTGGCGGCCTTTTGCTGCAGGGCGCTGAGGAAATCGGTGAGTGACACCGATGTGCTGGCCGAGGTCTCTGAAGTGCTGGAGGCCGTGCCATCACCGGTCAGGGCTTGCAGATCGGCCTGCAGCTTCTGCGCCAGTTCCCCCTGAGGGTCGGCACTGACCTGGGCCAGCACCTGCTGGAGCCCCGCCTCGAAGCCGCCCGGCCCGCCACCTTCGGTGCCACTGCCCGATGCGCGGGCCGCTTCCATGAGGTCGTGCATCAGGGCATGCAGGGCATCGCCCTGGGTGCTGCTGGACTGGGCCATGGCCACAGACGCATCGCCCGAACCAGTGCCCAAGCCCGAAGATTGCCCTGCGTCGCTGCTGCTCGCATCGGCTGATGCGGTGTCACCGAACTGCGCCCCCAGTTGCACGCCAAGCTGCTGGAGGATCTGGGCGATGTCGCCCGCCATGCCGCCACCGTCTGCGGGCGGCGGCGGTGGCGGTGGGCCCTGCTCGCCATCGCCTTGCCCCTGGATGGGGCGGCCATGGCGCCCGGCCCCCGACACACCCTGCGTCTGGCTGGCCGACCAGACCGATGTCTGACCGACGCTGGAAATGCTGCTCATGTCGAATTCCTTTCGTGAGATCGACGCCACGCACGGTGGCCTCGGGTTGGACAGAAATCCCACTGTAGGAAGTGAGCCTCCCGCGTTGACAGACAATCAACGGGGGCCAACGCCGCGAACATGTCAGGGATGTCAAGGTTCGTGAAGCAGCGTAAAGCCTGCCCC
>JBEGRT010000032.1:0-3198 GCA_041180305.1 Pseudomonadota bacterium | reverse complement strand
CAGCTGCGAAAGTTCATCCGTGCTGCGGTACACACCGCTCGACAGCCCCGCCAGGTAGGCAGCGCCCAGCGCTGTGGTTTCGATGACGGCCGGGCGCACCACCGGGATGCCCAGCAGGTCGGCCTGGAACTGCATCAGCAGGTTGTTGACGCAGGCGCCGCCGTCCACGCGCAGCTCGCTCACCGGGGCGCCGCCCGCAGCCACCGCGTCGCGGCTCATGGCCTGCAGCAGGGCGGCGCTTTGGTAAGCGATGCTCTCCAGCGCCGCACGCGCGATGTGGGCCACCGTGGTGCCACGGGTCAGGCCCAGGATGGCGCCGGTGGCATGAGGCTTCCAGTAGGGCGCGCCCATGCCGGTGAAGCTGGGCACGAAGAACACGCCGCCCGCATCGGGCACGTTCAGCGCCAGCTGCTCGACCTGGTGGCTGCCTTCGATGGCCTGCAGGCCGTCGCGCAGCCATTGCACCACCGCCCCGCCAATGAACACGCTGCCTTCTTGCGCGTAAGCCGGGGCCTGGCCCGGCGTGGCTTCAGGCACCGCCGCCAGGGTGGTGATCAGGCCGTTGTGCGACGGGCAGCGTTGCGCGCCCGTGTGCATCAGCATGAAGCAGCCGGTGCCGTAGGTGTTCTTGACCAGGCCCGGCGTGAAGCAGGCCTGGCCAAACAGCGCGCTTTGCTGGTCACCGGCCAGCGCCCCGATGGTGACCGGTGCGCCCAGCACCTCGGCATGCGTCTGCCCGAAGCGGTGGGCCGAGGCCTGCACCTCGGGCAGCAGGCTGCGCGGGATGTCGAACAGCGCCAGCAGCTCATCGTCCCAGCACTGGCGGTCGATGTTGAACAGCATGGTGCGCGAGGCATTGCTCACGTCGGTGGCGTGCACCGCACCGGCTGCGGCTGTGCCCCCCGTGAGCTGCCACAGCAGCCAGCTGTCGATGGTGCCAAAGGCCAGCTCGCCCGCCTGCGCCCGCTGCCGCGCCCCGGGGATGTGTTCCAGCATCCAGGCCAGCTTGGTGGCCGAGAAATACGCATCGACCACCAGGCCGGTGCGCTGGCGGATCAGCTCGGCGTGGCCCGCTTCGCGCAGTTGCTGGCACAGCGCTTCGCCGCGGCGGTCCTGCCACACGATGGCGTGGCCCAGCGGGCGGCCCGTGGCGCGCTCCCACAGCACGGTGGTTTCGCGCTGGTTCGTGATGCCGATGGCGTGCACCTCATGCGCCGACAGCCCGGCCTGTTTCAGGGCCTCGCGGGCCACGGCCAGCTGGGTGTCCCAGATCTCGGTGGCGTCGTGCTCCACCCAGCCGGGCCGGGGGAAGTGCTGCGTGAATTCGCGCTGGGCCACCGTGACCGGCTGGCCCTGGGCATTGAACACGATGGCGCGTGAGCTGGAGGTGCCCTGGTCAAGGGCGAGCAGGTGGGCCATGGGGTCGTCTCCTCAGGGTGTTCTTGGGCAGGTGTCAGGCCACCACCACATCGATGCCCGCGTCCTGCAGCAGGGCGTCGAAGGGGGCCGGTGGCGGCGCATCGGTGAACAGGCGGTCGACCTGTTCCAGCCGGGCCAGTTCAACCATGGCCGGGCGGTTGAACTTGCTCTGGTCAGCGGCCAGCCACACCTGGCGGCTGTGCTCGATCAGGGCCTGAGCCACCTTCACCTCGCGCAGGTCGAAATCGCGCAGGCTGCCGTCGGCCTCGATGCCCGAGATGCCGATCAGGCCAATGTCCACCCGGAACTGGCGGATGAAATCGACCGTGGTCTCGCCCACGATGCCGAAATCGTGCGGGCGCATCACCCCACCGGCCACGATCACCTCGCAAGCAGGGCAGCCGGCCAGGGTGCGTGCCACCTGCAGGTTGTTGGTGATCACGCGCAGCCCCTGGTGGTGGCGCAATTCATGGGCGATGGCCTCGGTGGTGGTGCCCAGGTTGATCAGCAGCGAGCAGTGGTTCGGGATGGCCTGCGCCACCGCGCGGGCCAGGCGCTGCTTGCCCGCCGCATTCAAGGCCTGCCGCTGCTGGTAGGCCAGGTTTTCGGTGGTGCTCGAGGGCACACGCACGCCCCCGTGGTAGCGCTGCAGCAGCTGCGCTTCGGCCAGCGCGGTCACGTCGCGGCGCACGGTCTGCAGCGTCACGTTCAGGGTTTCGGCCAGACGGTCGATACCGAGGGTGCCGTGGGCACGCACCAGTTCCAGCAGCTGCGTTTGGCGGGGTGACAAGGTCATGCGGTGATCATAATCGAACACAAACGAACAAAAGAGAACTAAAATGAACGAAGCGAATCGAATGTGTTCGCGAAACGAAGCGATTGGAGCCTGACATGACGAGCCAAACGAACCCAGACCGCAGCGATGGCGCGAACACGTTCGATTGTGCCGTGCTGGTGGTGGGCGGGGGCATCAATGGGGTGGGCATTGCGCGTGACCTGGCGGGCCGCGGCCTGGGCGTCATCCTGGCCGAGAAAGACGACCTGGCCTCGCACACCTCGTCGTCGTCGACCAAGCTGATCCATGGCGGCCTGCGCTACCTCGAGCACCGCGAGTTCAGCCTGGTGCGCAAGGCGCTTCAGGAGCGTGAAGTGCTGCTGCGCAGTGCGCCCCACATCATGCGGCCCCTGCGTTTCGTGTTGCCGCACGACGACCACCTGCGCCCGGCCTGGATGATCCGCCTGGGCCTGTTCCTGTACGACCACCTGGCCACCCGAGAATTCCTGCCCGGCTCGCGCGGGCTCACCCTGCAGGGCCACCCCTTGGGGGCTCCGCTGAAGGCCGGTTACACGCGTGGCTTCGTCTATTCCGATGGCTGGGTGGACGACGCCCGCCTCGTGGTGCTGAACGCCCAGTGCGCCCAGGCCCATGGTGCCGAGGTGCTGACCCGCACCCGCGTGGTGTCGGCCGTGCGCGAACACGGTGGCTGGACGGTGCAGCTGCAGCAGGACGCCGCTCTGGGGGGCGCCACGCGCACCGTGCGTGCCCGGGCCCTGGTCAATGCCGCCGGCCCCTGGGCCGCCCAGTTCCTGGCCGATTGCGCCGGGGTGCGCTCGTCGCACAGCCTTCGCCTGGTCAAGGGCAGCCACATCGTGGTGCCGCGCATGTTCGAGCACCAGCACGCCTACATCTTCCAGGCGCCTGACGGGCGCATCGTGTTCGCCATTCCCTACGAACAGCGCTACACCCTGATCGGCACCACCGATGTCGAGATCCCCTCG
>JBEGRT010000031.1:0-2617 GCA_041180305.1 Pseudomonadota bacterium | reverse complement strand
AAGGTGTGCAAGGTCAGCTGGAACCTTGACCTTCCAGCGCCATTTCTTCGACCTGAGGTCAGGGTGTCCATCGTGTCCATCTTGGGTGACTCGCTCATGCAGGTACCCACTTCCGGAGAGGCCCGAGGGGGCCGGTGACACGCTCCGGGTAGACACCTCGGTGCTTGTCAGTCGTTGAATTCACCAAGACTACTTGGGAATCAACAGCCTCATCTGGCGGGTGCGGTGAGATTCGAACTCACGAAACGCGCAAACGTTCGCCGGTTTTCAAGACCGGTGCCTTCAACCACTCGGCCACACACCCTTGGGTGCGCATTGTAGGGCCAACCGCAGGCCAGTCTGAGTGTGGTGTGGCCTCAATGCTTGCCGGGCTGCAAGGCCCGCTCACAGGGCACCTGCACCACTTCGCGCCCCTCGGGCGTCAGGCGCACCGCCGTGAGGTGCCCGCCCCACACGCAGCCGGTGTCCAGCGCCAGCAGGTCGTCGCGGTTGATCAGGCCCAGGGTGGACCAGTGCCCGAAGGCCACGGGCTGCTGGGCCGTGCGCCGGCCCGGCACCTCGAACCAGGGCATGTAGCCCTCTGGCGCACCGCCCGCCCCTTCTTTGGTGGCGAACTCCATGGTGCCGTCGGCCGTGCAGAAGCGCAGGCGCGTGAGGGCATTGACCACGCAACGCCAGCGCGCCACGCCCTGCAAGCCGTCATGCCACTGGGTCGGGGTGTTGCCATACATCTGCGGCAAGAAAGTGCTCAGGTCGGGGCCTTGCAGCATGGCCTCCACCTCGCGGGCCAGGGCCAGGGTCTGGGCCGTGTCCCACTGGGGCAGCACGCCGGCATGCACCATCAGCCAGCCGTGGGCGCACACCGCCAGCTTCTGCTGGCGCAGCCAGTGCAGCCAGTGTTCGCGGTCGGGCGCCTCCAGGATGGGCCCCAGCGTGTCGCTGCGATGGGGCTGGCGCACGCCATGGGCCACGGCCAGCAGGTGCAGGTCGTGGTTGCCCAGCAGGCAGGTGGCCGCGCCGCCCAGGGCACTGAGGCGCTGCAGCACGCCCAGCGAATCGGGCCCGCGGTTCACCAGGTCACCCAGCACATACAGGTGGTCGCGCGAGGGCGAAAACGCCACCTCGTCCAGCAGGCGGGCCAACGGGTTGCCGCAGCCCTGCAAATCACCAAGTAAATAGATCATCCCGGCATTTTCAGGGAATCTGTAAAATCAGGCTCCCTTCACTGCTGGCCCAGCGCTTGCTGGTGCCTTTCATGGACCTCGCGTTACTGCTTTTCCTGATCCTCATCAACGGTCTGTTTGCCATGTCGGAAATGGCGCTGGCATCCAGCCGCAAGGCGCGCCTGCAGGTCATGACCGAAGCGGGCGACGATGGCGCAAAAGCCGCCATGGACCTTCAGGACAACCCCACGCAGTACCTGTCCACCGTGCAGATCGGCATCACGTCGATCGGTGTGCTCAACGGTATCGTCGGTGAAGCGGCCTTTTCGGCGCCTCTGGCCGAATGGCTCACGGCCAATGTGCCGGTGCTGGCGCCGTTTGCCAGCATCACGGCCACGGCCCTGGTGGTCATCGTGATCACTTTCACCACCATCATCTTTGGCGAGCTGGTGCCCAAGCGCATCGGCCAGATGTACCCGGAGCCGGTCGCCCGCGTGGTGGCCATCCCCATGCGCTGGCTGTCCAGCCTGACACGCCCCTTTGTGAAGCTGCTGTCGTTTTCGACCGACGCCACGCTCAGCCTGCTGGGCATCAAGGACAACGGCAACCGCAGCGTGACCGAAGAAGAGATCGCGGCCAGCCTGGAAGAAGGCCTGGACGCCGGTGTGATCGAAGCCCACGAGCACCAGATGGTGCGCAACGTGTTCCGGCTGGACGACCGCCAGATAGGCTCGATGATGATCCCGCGCTCGGACATGGCCTGGCTGAACCTGGAAGCGCCGCTGGCCGAGAACCTGGCCGTCATCACCGAGCATGGGCATTCACGTTACCCGGTGTGCCGCGGCAGCCTGGACGACGTGGTCGGCGTGATCACGGCGCAGGAGCTGCTCACGCAGATGGCCACGGCCGGCACCGCCAGCGTGGAGCAAGGCATGCAGCCCGCGGTGTTCGTGCCCGAAACCCTGTCGGGCATGGAACTGCTGGAACACTTCCGGGCGTCGAGCTCACAGATGGTGTTCGTGGTCGATGAATACGGCGAAGTGCAAGGCGTGATCACGCTGCGCGACGTGCTGGAAGCCATCACGGGCGAGTTCAACACCGAAGAAGAAGACAACGCCTGGGCCGTGCAGCGTGACGACGGCTCGTGGCTGATCGACGGCCTGATCCCCGTGCCCGAGCTGAAGGACCGCCTGGAGCTGAAGGAACTGCCCGAAGAAGACCGTGGTCGCTACAACACCCTGGCCGGCATGATCATGCTGCTGCTGGGGCGCTTGCCGCGCACGGCCGATGTGGTGGAGTGGAACGCCTGGAGATTCGAGGTCGTGGACCTCGATGGCAAGCGTGTAGACAAAGTGCTGGTCAGTCGTCTGGCCGAACCTGGAGAGAGAGAAACATGAGCAACCCCCCGATGTATGGCGAACTGCAGCCGCTGGATCGTGAAGCCCACAAGAATC
>JBEGRT010000030.1:0-2782 GCA_041180305.1 Pseudomonadota bacterium | reverse complement strand
TCATCGGCTTCAACACCCGTGCGGACGCCAACGCCCGCAAGGTGGCCGACCACAACGGTGTCGACCTGCGCTACTACAACATCATTTACGACGCTGTCGATGATGTGAAGGCAGCCATGGGTGGCATGCTGGCCCCCGAGCAGCGCGAGGAAATCATCGGTACCGCCGAGATCCGTCAGGTGTTCGTGGCCTCCAAGATCGGCACCATCGGTGGTTCGATGGTCACCAGCGGCGTGGTCCGTCGCAGCGCCAAGCTGCGCCTGCTGCGCGAAAACGTGGTCATCTACACCGGCGAGCTCGAAGGCCTCAAGCGCTTCAAGGACGATGTCAAGGAAGTCAAGGAAGGCTTCGAGTGCGGCCTCAACGTCAAGGGCTACAACGACATCAAGGAAGGCGACATCCTCGAGTTCTTCGAAATCAAGGAAGTGGCCCGCACCCTGTAAAAAGCGAGCCGGGCTTCTCCCCCCGCAACCCCGCCTGAGGCCCAGGCGGGGTTTGTGCTTGAAAGAAGCCCCCCTCCGCACAGGCTGGAATTCATCATGCGCCATAAACGCTCCACCCCCAACCGCAGCAACCGGGTTGCCGACCAGATCCAGCGCGATGTGGCCGAACTGATCCGTTCGCTCAAGGACCCCCGCATCGGGATGGTCACCATCAGTGCGGTCGAGGTCACACCCGACTACGCACACGCCAAAGTGTTCTTTTCGGTGCTGATCGGTGACCCGACCGCTTGCGAAGAAGGCCTGAACGAGGCCGCAGGTTTCCTGCGCAACAGCCTGTTCAAGCGCCTGCAGATTCATACCGTGCCCACCCTGCATTTCCATTTCGACCGCACCACCGAGCGCGCGTCCGAGATGTCTCAGCTGATCAGCCGGGCCGTGGCCGACAAGGCCAAGGACGAGTGAGTTGTCGATGTCCGACCTGAGTGTTCCCGTGAACCCGACCACCCCAGAACCTGCCGCGCCCGTGCGCGTCAAGCTGCCGCGCCGTGCGCTGCATGGCGTGGTGCTGCTCGACAAGCCGCTGGGCCTGTCGAGCAACGATGCACTGCAGAAGGTCAAGCGCCTGTTCCGCGCCGAAAAAGCCGGGCACACGGGCACGCTGGACCCTCTGGCCACCGGCTTGCTGCCGCTGTGTTTCGGAGCGGCCACCAAGTTCTCTCAGGTGTCACTGGATTCTGACAAGCGCTACACCGCCACCCTGCGCCTGGGCCAGACCACCACCACGGGCGACCTGGAAGGCCAGGTCGTGACCGATGTGCCCGTCAGCCTGACCCGCGAGGCCGTCGAGGCCGCCTGCGCCGCCTACCTGGGGCCGATCGACCAGGTGCCGCCCATGCACTCGGCGCTCAAGCACGAGGGCCGGGCCCTGTACGAATACGCCCGTGAGGGCATTGAAATCGCCCGCGAGCCGCGACGCATCACCATTCACCAACTCGACATCCTGCAGTGGCAGGATGAGGTGCTGGTGATCGATGTGCGTTGCTCGAAGGGCACCTACATCCGCACGCTGGCCGAGGACATCGGCCGCCACCTGGGTTGTGGTGCGCACCTGACCGCTTTGCGCCGCACGGCCTGCGGGCCGGTGGGCATCGCGCAGGCGGTCACGCTCGAGGCCCTTCAGGCCATGAGCGAGGCCGAGCGCGACGCGCTGATCTGCCCGGTGGATGTGCTGGTGTCGGACTGGCCGGACGTGCTGTTGTCGCACGACGACGCTGGCCGTTTCCTGTCGGGCATGCGCCGCCGACTGGAGTTGCCCGATGCGCCCGCCATGCGGGTGTACGGGCCCAACCCGACCCTGACCCGCGAGCGCCGTCCTCGCATCTTCCTCGGCAGTGCGCATGTCACGGCCGGTGAACTGATCCCGTCGAGGCTGCTGAGCCCCGCCGAGGTGCAAAGCCAGATCTTGTTGACCTGAGCCCGCACCGAAGCGCTCCTCACAGCCCCGCATTCCGAATCGAAGTCTTCACGCAAAGAGCCTTTCATGAGCACCCAAATCCGCAACATCGCGATCATCGCCCACGTGGACCATGGCAAGACGACCATGGTGGACCAACTGCTGCGCCAGAGCGGCACCTTCGCCGACCACGAAAAGGTCGTCGACACCGTGATGGACAACAACGCCATCGAACGTGAGCGTGGCATCACCATCCTGGCCAAGAACTGCGCCGTGAGCTGGGAAGGCACCCACATCAACATCGTCGACACCCCGGGCCACGCGGACTTCGGCGGTGAAGTCGAACGCGCCCTGTCGATGGTCGACGGCGTGGTGCTGCTGATCGACGCCCAGGAAGGCCCGATGCCGCAAACCCGCTTCGTGACCAAGAAGGCCTTGGCCCTGGGCCTCAAGCCCATCGTGGTGGTCAACAAGGTGGACAAGCCCGGTGCCAAGCCTGATGCCGTGATCAACGCCGCCTTCGACCTGTTCGACAAGCTGGGCGCCACCGACGAGCAGCTGGACTTCCCCGTGGTGTACGCCTCGGGCATCAACGGCTGGACCTCGCTGGAAGAGGGCGAGCCTGGTGCGCAGTGGGGCCCCGACATGTCGGCCCTGTTCAACACCATTCTGAAGCACGTGCCGCCCCAGAAGGGTGACCCCAACGCCCCCCTGCAGCTGCAGATCTCGGCGCTGGACTTCTCCACCTTCGTGGGCCGCATCGGCGTGGGCCGCATCAGCCAGGGCCGTGCCAAGCCCGGCCAGGACGTGGTCGTGATGGAAGGCCCCGGCGGCAAGTCGGTCAAGGGCCGCATCAACCAGGTGCTGACCTTCCAGGGCCTGGACC
>JBEGRT010000029.1:0-5040 GCA_041180305.1 Pseudomonadota bacterium | reverse complement strand
TGGTCGTGAGGGATGGGGGTGTCAGCGCTCAGGCACCAGCCTTGACGCGCGAGGCCTTCTTGGCCGCAGGTGCGCTGACCTGGGCGTCGGATGCCGGGGTCTCACCGGCTGTGGTGCCGGGCTGATTGCCCTGGTCAGCCTGGCTGTTGCCTTCAGCAGCGGCATCGGCGGCCGAAGCATCCGTGCTGTTGGCTGCAGCGTCGCTGGCGCCAGAGGTCTGGGGTAGCGCGGCGTCCAGGTCGTTGGCCAGCTGCAGGGCGCCGATCGCTTGCGTCAGGCCTGCGGCCACCTGGTCAGCCGTGATCACGCTGGCGTCAGCCACACTGTGTTGCACGGCCGCAGCCAGGTCAGCCGGGTCAGTGCCGATGAAGACGGCACGCTTGACCACGCCTTGACGCTCCTTCTCGGTTGCGTCCTCGGCATCCAGTTCCACGGTCGAACCTTCGCCGAAGTACTTGCCGCCCTGCAGCAGCGTCTGCGCTGCCTGAACGATCACTTTCACCTTGTTGTCACTCATGCGATCTCCGCTGTGTTGCGTGGAACTGAGTGACCTCAGTAGATGAGGTAACCGGCGTCGGCACCCACCAGCAGCTGCTTGAAGCGGCGGGTGCAACGGGTGTTCAGCAGCTTGCCGCCTTCTTCGGGGTAGGTGTCCACCTGCGGGTCATCGCGGTACACCGTGTAGCCGAAGTTCGGTTCGTAAACGCTGCGCTTGGCGCCGGGCTGCGGGGGCCGCACGTAGGCCAGCAGCATCTTGTCGTCCCAGATGTCGTAGGTGGTCTGGCCGTCATCGGAGGCCCAGATGCCCTTGCCCACGACGATGGCGTCCAGGTCCAGGATGGCGGCCAGGATCTGAGGCGTCACCACACCCAGCTGCGAGTAGGTCAGGCGCTCCAGGATCTTGGGATGGTTCTTCAGGGCCTTGTAGCGCTTGGCACCGATCACGCCGATGTTCGGGTACCGGGCGATGCCTTGCCGGATCTTTTCCTTGCCTTCGTCGATCACGCCCACCGGGTCGCTGGTGGTGCTGGTGTAGTTGGTCCAGGCGTCCGACGCTGCGATGGCGATCTTGTTGTTGGCGCCGTAGTTGGCCGGGTCGAACGCCAGATCAGCGGCGATCTTTTCGGCTCGCAGCGCGATGCCTTCGGTGGCCAGGAAGGTGTTGGCCGCCTTGACATCCAGGTCTTCGGCCTCGTCCGCTTCGCGGTAGTCCATCGGCACGCTCAGGTCGTGCTCGTCCAGGCTGAACTTGATGAAGTCGCGATCTTCGGGGTTCAGGCGGTTGCTCTTGGCACGCAGGGCACGCTCTGTGGCGAACACCTTGAACGACTGCTTGGTGTGCTTGGGCACCTGGCCACTTTCCTTGGGCACTTGCGCCATCGGGAACAGCACCGTCGAGATGTACTCGGCATTCGAGTAGCCGATGGCCAGTTGCGACAGAACCGGGTCAACGCCACGCAGGGTTTGCAAACGATCAGCCATGATTGCTTTCTTCCTTCGTCAAAATGGGGTTTGAAATCAGGCCTGGCGGCCCGACTGCACGGCCTTGACAGCCGTCAGGTAGTCGATGGGGCGACCATCACGCTCCGACTTGAGCTGGTAGGCACGCGCGTCGCGGGCCAGCTGCAGGCGTTCGGGGTCAGAGCACTCGGCAAACTGCGCCAGCTCGTCGCCCTCGGACAGCTCGGGCACGCTGTCACGGCGCTGCGCGTGCTCGCCGAACTCGACCGCAGGCTTGGCAGCCTCGATCAAGGCCTTGAACGCGTCCACGGCGGGCTTGGCCTGGTCGCCTTCACCGAACTGCAGCACCACACCAGCATCGTTCGGCGTTGCCAGCTTTTCGTAGATCGCCACCACGTCGCCCACGCGCTCCCGCGGCAACTTGGCCTGCGCGACCATCGTTTCGGCGAACTGCACCGCCTCGGCCTTGACCTTGGCGCACGCATCGGCCTTGTCACGTGCTGCCAGCGCGGCCTTGGCTTCGGCTGCGGCCTGGTTGGCCGCATCGAGCTGGGCCTGCAGGGCAGCCTTCTCTTCTGCACTCATCACATCGTCCCCCGCCCCGGGTTGATCGCCTTCAGCAAAGGCCGGGGTGGCCCCCTCGCTGGAGGTGTTTTCCAAGGCGTCACGCACCTGATCGGCGGCGTGCTCTTGCATGGCGTGATCGAGTTCCCACGAGGGCAACACGCGGTCGGCTGTTTCTTGGCCGAACTGGGTGAGCAGGAAGTCGCGCATGCGGCGGAACATTCCGAGCACCACGCCTTCGGTGTAGTCGCCGAAGCACGCCACGCCAGCCTCATCGGCTTCTGAGAACTGAACGGACTTCAGGCCTTTGACTGCGGGCGCCTTTGCGCCCAGGAAGCCGATGTGCTTGGGATACCAGCTGCCAGGCTTGGGGTTGCACGGTGCGTCTGGCATGTACATGGCCAGACTGACCTTCTTGAACCGCCCCTCGTTGACCATCTCGCTGAACTGCAGCTCGACCTGATGAGGCTCGGCGAACAGCACCTGACCCTGCACCACAAAGCGCTTGGCCCAGCCGTAGGCCGGGTTGTCCAACTTGGGATGACCCACCACCAAGGGGCACTCGTGGACGGAGGGGTCGTAGGCTGCAGCAATGGCAGCCAGGTCAGCTTCGGAGAAATTGACCTGGATGCCCGTGATGTCGGTGCGTGGCCCTGTGCGGAAGACCTCGATCAGGGCGGGTGGCGTGGTGGCGTTCGGCATGCCACCAGTGTCTGGATTCGGGGCTGATCACCACAGGCTGACGCCGGTCAGCAGGCTCCGCCTGAGGGGCGGAAAATCCACGTTAGAGTGTCTTCACGTCATCAAAACATGGAGCCGAAATGAAACACGTGGAAACGATCAAGGAGCACTACTACAACCAGCAAGCCATTGAAGCAGCGCATGCTGTCTTTGTTGATCTGATCGAAGGGCTCCATGAGCGCATTCCTGACATCGATGACCCGCAAAACGGCATGCATTTCAAGCAGACCGGCATCCAGATTGACACTACATCGCTCAGAGAGTCGAATCGATTTCAACTGAGTTGGTGCGGCCACCAAGTGAAGGCTCATGTTCAGGCCGCTTCCCGCAGTGCGTCTGAGGGCCTTTATCACGCAGACATTTTCAGCCGCATCGATTTTTGGTACGCACCGCTGCCAGGAAAAGATGAAAAACTGATTTTGTCGCTCGAAGTTAACGCAAACGGACGGACGAATCTGCAGATCAATAACGGGTATACATCCCTCACTGGAATGACACTGGCATACCTGTTTGTAGAGGTTTTCAACAGAGTGCTGCGGCTCAACCAGTCGACTTGATCCGCTGAGCCACAAACTGCTCTGCCGTCTCCAGCAGCTCCTGCTCATCGCCATCGGTCAGCATCAGGAACGGCCGGGCCGGAATCTTGCTGCCAGGGTGGTTCACCTGGCGCACCACGACCCCGCCAAACGCCAAGGCGCGTTTCACCTTGGGCTTGATCACATGGGGGCGGGTGGTGGCTCCGAACTGGTGTGCCGCAGCGTAGGCCTTGTTGGTGCCCACTACGGCCTGGTCGTTGTCGGAGTAGGGCGTCACACTCGCAGCCAGCTGGCCACTGCGCTGCAGAATCTGGCCTGGCCAGTGCCCTGTTTTACGGCGCCCTGCAATCGTGCCGGGGTGCAGGCTCACCCACTGAGGGCGCCCTCCGGCGGCAAAATTGTCTTCCACGGCGCCGTGCATGACGCCGGCCAGCGCGCCCATCAGCTCACGCCGGTCAGCCAGGCTGTCTGCCAGCTCGCGCAGCGCCTGTATCACGGGCCTATAGGGCAGTTCAATGTCGATCATGGCGCTGCCGTCGGATTCCAGCTCAGAGCCACAACCTGCAGCAGCCCATCGCGCTCGGCCAGCGTGGCCTGCAGCATGCCATCTGGCTCAATCAGCCGGCGTACACCGCCGTCGAGCTGCTCGCCCACGGCCACGAGATCAGGCAGCAGGCGCAGGCGCTCCAGGCTGACCGAGGCGCCCACGCCGGACGCCAGATCGTCGCTTGCCAGGTACACGCCTGGGTCGGTGGCCACGTCATCAACGCCTTGCCGCACACCCACCGGGAATGTGCCTTCCAACTGGCCCTTGGCTTTCACAAAGCGCTCAAACGCCGGGCCCTGCACCACTTGGCGCACGAATGCATCTGACACAGCAGGCGGCTTGCCTGCCAGGCGCGGCATCCAGGTGCTCATGGCCGGGTTGTGGTCAAAGCCTGGGTCTGGCTGCATGTAGCCAGGCTGCCCCATGCCTGCGTCCTGGTAGCGTGTCACACGTGCAGTCAGGCCATCGCGCAGGGGTACGTCCACCTGCTGCAGCTTGCCGTCACTGCTCGAAACAGGCAGGCCCTTGCGCTCGATGTCACGCTGGCTGTGCGATCGCACGCGGCACCGGCAGCCATAGCCGCAGGGCGGGTAAAAGCTCTGCCAGCCCGCGTCATCAAAACGAAAGATTCGGCCGTTCATGGCAGCGTGGGCAGGCCGAGTGCGGCGGTCCATCACCGCCACGTACTCCCAGTACGGCCGGCTGCTGGCCTGTGCCACCATGGCCTGATAGCGCCCAGCCATGTAAGCCGACTGCATGTTGGTGCGGTAAATGTTGGTCAGCCGGTATGGGTTCAGCCCCTTGGCGATCTCACCCGTGGCAGCATCCACCCGGCCTGCGGCCGCGAGCTGCGCGGCCGTGCCGTCGCGCTTCCACCAGCCCTTGGCGCGCAGCGTGGGGATCAGACCATCGCGCCACTGCTCCAGCGTCTGGCCGCCCTGCAGGGCTTTGACCAAGCTGTCCTGGATGTCGGTCACAACGTCCAGCTTGGCCACGTTGGCCACGGTGAATGCACGGGCGTGCTGGCCGTCCAGCCAATCCGTCCAGCCACCCGTGACAGCTGCCCCCTTGGCGCGCAGGTGAGCCACTGCGTCGGCTGGCTCCAGGCCGATGGCGAACTTGACCTGGCTGCCCGTGGGAATGCCTGGCGTACTCATCAGCCTGCCTTGGACTCGGTGGCCACAGCGCTGC
>JBEGRT010000028.1:0-3690 GCA_041180305.1 Pseudomonadota bacterium | reverse complement strand
CCCGGCGGCCACGGCATCATCTGTCCAGGTGCCCGGCAAGGTCGTGCAGGCCGGAGGTTCGGTCGCGGGCACGGTGTCTGGCGGGTCTTCACACGGCGGCAGCGGCACTTCCATCCAGAATTCCGAGCCCATGCCGGGTTCGCTGCGGCACATCAGGTCGCCACCCATGGCCCGCGCAATCTCGCGGGAAATGGTCAGCCCCAGGCCCGTGCCCTGGTGGCGCCGCCCGAAACTGCCATCGACCTGCTGGAAGGCATCGAACACCTTGTCCAGCATGTCCCTGGGGATGCCGATGCCCGAGTCCTGCACGGCCAGCGTGACCACGGGCCCATCGTTCTCGCGCCAGGCCCGCACGCTCACATGGCCGGTGTCGGTGAACTTGATGGCATTGCCCAGCAGGTTGAACAGCACCTGGCGCACCCGCGCGGCATCGCCCATCACCCAGCAGGGGTCGGGCAGGTCGATGCGTGTGCTCAGCACCAGGCCCTTGCGTTCGGCGGTCACCCGGGTCAGGGCCAGCACATCGTCCAGCAGGTCCTGCAGGTTCAGCGGGGCCTGTTCGATCTGCAGGCGCCCGGCCTCGATGCGCGAAAAATCGAGCACGTCGTTGATCAGGGTGAGCAGGTGCTCGCCCGAGCGGTGGATCAGGGCCGCGTGCTGGCGTGATTCGGCCAGGGGCCCCACGCGGCTGGGCAGGCGCTTCTGGATCAGTTCGGCCAGGCCCAGGATGCCGTGCAGCGGCGTGCGCATCTCGTGGCTCATGGTGGCCAGGAACTGATCCTTGATGGCCGCGTGGCGCTGCGCCAGCTTCAGGGCTTCGGCCCGTTCGATGGCGATGCGGTCGGTGGTGAAGCGCAGCCACAGCAGTTCATTGATGCGCCGCTCGGCCCGGCGCCCTTCCAGCAGCAGGAAAGCCGCCAGTGCGGCTGTGCCCACGCCGCCGAAGATGCCATAAGGGTCGAGCCGTGAAAACAGCATCACGGCCGAAGGTGCCAGCAGAGGCACCGTCATGGCCAGGTTGGCCTGCAGGCTCGATTGCAGCGTGAAGCTCGACAGAGCCGCGGCGCCCACCAGGGTGCACACGATCACCGACGAGGTGACCAGGTCGTGCACCGGCATGATGGTGACGGCCGCCAGGCCCCAGGCCAGGCCATTGAGGCCGGTCACCCAGACCAGGCGGCCCTGCCACAGCGCCGTGTCGGGCTCGCCCAGCCGGGCTTGACGGCGGTAGCTCAGGGCCAGCCACAGGCGCACAGCGCCAGCGGCCACACAGGCCAGGGCCCAGCCTGCGGTGCGCCAGGCCGACACCTGCGTGCCCACCACCACCGCCAGGGCCAGGGCCACCAGGCTGCCCACCACCGTGATCTGGACCATCGGGGCGAACAGCAGCCTCAACCGCTCGGCATTGATCTCGGCGGTCAGTTGCGGGTCGTCGGGATGGACCCTCGGCGTGGTGGCCTGAAACTGCATCCCGGGGGTATCGGCCAAAACAGGTTCGCTTTGAATCGGGCGTGACCCGTGATTGCCCCGTTCAGTCCGCTTTCATCGGCCTTTCAGTGTGCGAAAGCCGACAAAACGTGGTGAAACGCACACAAACCCGTCATGCGGCGCGGCGCTTGCGCCGCACGGCCGCCACCAGCCCGATCAGGCCCAGACCCATCTGGGCCCAGGTGCCCGGTTCCGGCACGACCGGCCTCACGGCCGAGCCCCAGACCACGGTGGTGTTGTCGGCGGTCATCTGCATGCCGTAGAGGTGGGCCGAGGCGTTCATGCGCACATGCATGTTCGTGAACCCCACGTTGCCAGACAAGGCCTGACTCACTCGGAAGCTCTGGGTGAACGACAGCTGGCCGTTTTGCAGGGACACTGCTCCGGGCCCTCCGGTGCCGTTGATGCTGGCGCCGCCGCGGCGGTCAGCCACGGCAATCAGGTCAAAGCCCTGGCCGTTGACAAACACCAGGGCCTCCGCCTGCACCCAGGTGTTGAGCACTTCCCATTTGTCGGGCTGCAGCTGGTTCAGCAGTTCGGGGGCCAGCGACATGGTGAACGTGACCGTGCCATCGATGTGCAAGACCCCGTCGCCACCCGAGAGGCTCAGCCCGATGGGCTGGGCCTGGGCCGTGGATTGGCCAAAGCCGTCGAAGGCGCTGCCCACCCAGCTTTCGGCATGGAGCTCGTACACGGAGTAGGTCTGCGTGCCCTGTCGCCGGTAGTAGGTCGACACGCCCGTGTCCGGGTGGATGCCGATGTAGCTTTCCGGGCTGGCCGCGTACGTCACGCTGCTTTGCCGAAGAGCCGCCTGCACATCGTCCATGTTGCGCAGCGTGGTGCTCACCGAGATCTGCTGGCTGTCCGACACGCCGACGCCCAGTTGTGCACCTTGCGCAGGGCTGGCCTGCAGCGCCAATGGGAAGATCTTCAGGTCGTTGTTGCCGGGCGAGCCTGGCGTCCACATGGTCAGGTAGCCATCGCCCGCGCTTTCGCCGGCGCCTGCACTCAGCCCGACCTGGGTGCTGCCGCTGAGCATCACCTGCAGGGGCTGACCCACCGTGGGGGTGGGGTCTTCGATGCTCAGCCGCAGGTCGGACAGGCTCACCGAGCTGCTGAACCCGGCGGCTTGCGCATGGCCCAGCACCATGCAAAGCATGGCGGCCGATGCCAGAGCTTGCCAGTTCGCGAGGTGTCGCACTTGTGGCTACCTTGCTCAGGCGCGCCCACGACGGCGGCGCACGGCGGCCACCAGGGCGATCAGGCCCAGACCCATCTGGGCCCAGGTGCTGGGCTCAGGAATGTTGGGCACGGTGGGCACTTCGGGCACCTCCAGCGGGGCAGGCACGAAGGTGGCGCCGGGCGCCGACAGGCTGCTGCTGGCGTGCTGGCTCACCGAGCTGATGTTCATGTTCAGGTACATCAGCACCGAGTCCAGGCTGGCATTGGCCATCGACACACGGAACTGGCTGGTCTGCTGCACTGTCAACAGGCCGCTCAGAGGCAGGTTCAGGTCCTCAATGGCGAGGGCTTCCTCGCCGTTGAACCCCGTGTTGGTGTAGAACCCGTTCATGTCATAGCCAAGGCCCAGCACCTGGTTGAAGGCGCTGCCAGAGTCTGAATAGGCGCTGCCGCTCAGCGTGGGGTCTTCGGGAAAGGCGAAGCTGTTTTTCGCCATGCTGATGAACAGCTGCGTGCTCGCGCCACCCAGCAGTTCGGTCTTCAGGTTGGGGTCGCTCGCCTGCAAGGCCAGCACGCGGCGGGCGTCCACCGTGCTGCTCAGGGTGGCCGTGCCTTCGATCACCACCAGCGTGTTCGCCGTCACGGTCAATGTGGGCCCATAGAACGCCTCCTCTTCCCCGGTGCCCAGCAGGCCGATCGCCGCATCGGCAGACACCAGCTTCGTGGTGCGTTGCCCTGTGAAACTCTCGGTGCCATACACATACTGATCGGTGCCGGCGTCGTAACGCCAGTCAGGTGTCACGTAACTGAGATCTTCCACCGTGGTCGTGGCTCGGTTGAGGTTCGCACTGGTGCTGGCCGACAGGGTCGTGCCCAAGGTCAGCGTTGTGCCGGTCGGCGTGGTCGGCACGGTCACCTTGCCGCCGTTGAGCTGGCTGGCCAGGCTCAGCAAGGGGGTTGCGCTGGAACTGGCCTCCCCATAGCTGTAGTCCGTCGGGATGGGCACCAGGGAATACGGCA